>CBFCZM010000108.1:0-7933 GCA_965602565.1 uncultured Anaerolineae bacterium | reverse complement strand
GCAGGTCCGGGCTGGTGTCGTTGCCCATCACAGGCTCTTTGCCGAACTGCCCGTGACCGTGGCAGCACAGGATGGCGGGGCGCGTTTCGTTCTCTGCGAGCCCCTTGGGGATGTTGACCAGCATCGTCGCGGACAGGTACGGTTGCACGTCGATTATCCACCGCTGGCGGATAAGGCCCTTGGATTCCCACTCGGCCAACAGCTGCGGGTTGGGATCGACGCAGGGTGGGGAATCGCCCAAGGTGGCCAGGACTTTGGGGGTGGCTGCGCCCTGCCAGGCTTTGAAGTCGGATGCCGTTGTGCCGGTGAAGTGGTACTTGGGCACGTGGGCTTTCGCCATCTCCACAAACATCCGGTTCGGGCTCAGGTTTCGTACGGTCATGGTTGCCTCCTGATGTGGCTTGGTAGGATCGTGCTGATGTAGCACCTACGGCGCTGGTGCTACCTATGTGATCATACTCCAACTGGTTGACACTGCCATGGGGCGCTTCTACAATAGGGCTATCGCACTCTTGGCCCACTCGCATAAGGTTTGTCATCCCGAACGCAGTGAGGGATCCTGCCCTTGCAGCAAGTCTCGTAGTTGAGACGCAAGATCCCTCACTGGGCTGACCTGATCGCGTAATCGGTCTGCTGACCCGTTCGGGATGACAGCTTCCTTATGTGCCAGGGATCAGATGCGGCAGCCCTGGCTTTTTCAGTCGATGTAGCTTCAGTCTGTGTCTTTGCCGTTGAATGATTCCAGACCATGTGTTGATATTGTGTCCGTGGTTGCACACACTACGCGTCACGCAGGAGGCTCCCACATGAAGATTACGGCGGTGCGGCTGTTTGAGGTGCGTGGAGAGATGACCTTCCCCGGCGAGTTCTGGGAGGAACGTCTGATTCGCCCGGTGGATATCTATCCGGAGCACAAAGATCAAGGTCCGGGATGGCTGGCCAAGATTGAGGATGGTGGCGAGCTTCGCGGCGAAGACCGCGGCAAACTTCGCAACGAAGTTCGCTACGAGATGCGCTCCCAGTTCTGTGAGATTGAGACCGATGAGGGCGTGACCGGACTGGCGGGGCCGACGTCATCCGAACAGGCGTTCATCATCCAGCGCCAATTGGCCCCCATGCTTATCGGTCACGATCCGCTGGCCACAGAGCGCATCTGGGACCGGCTGTACCGGTCGATGGTGCACGGTCGCAAGGGACCGTCGATGATGGCGCTTAGCGTGGTGGACTGCGCGCTGTGGGACCTGAAGGGCAAGTGGGCCGGCGTGCCGGTCTACGGGCTGTTGGGTGGCCCTGTCCGCGATGAGATCCCGGCCTATGCGAGCGCGTTGGGGTATTCGCTGGAGCCTGAGCTCGTCACGCAGCGGGCGAAGGAGATGGTGGCGCAGGGTTACCGGGCGATGAAGTGGTTCTTCCGCGAGGGCCCCACGGATGGCAGGGCGGGCATTGCCAAGAACGTTGAGTTGGTGCGGACGCTGCGCGAGGCGGTGGGACCGGATGTGGACCTGATGCTCGATTGCTGGATGAGTTGGGACGTGCCCTATACGATCGAGATGGCGCGCCTGCTGGCGCCCTACCATCCGCGGTGGCTTGAGGAGCCGGTGTTGCCGGACAAGATCCCGCAGTATGCCGAGATCCGCCGCAGCGTATCGATCCCGATCTCCGGCGGCGAGCACGAGTACACCCGCTGGGGCATCAAGGCGCTGCTGGACGCGGGTGCGGTGGACGTACTGCAGCCGGACATCTACTGGGCCGGCGGCATCTCCGAGGTGCACAAGATCTGCACCCTGGCCTCGGTCTACGACATTCCGGTGATTCCGCACGGGCACTCGGTTCCTGCAACAGTCAACCTGATCGCCGCGCACCCAGAGCCTGTGTGCCCGATCGTCGAGTACCTGGTCAAGTGGAACACGATCCACCAGTTCTTCCTCAAGCACCCGATCGTGCCGGCGGATGGCAAGATCTCCCTGCCCACAGAGCCCGGGCTGGGGATGGAGCTGGATGAGGATAAGATTCAGTCTCTGACGGAGCTGCGTTTCTGAAACAGTGGGAATATCTCACGCAAGGGCGCAAAGAACGCAAAGGAAGCAGAGTGGAGAATCAGCGAATGGAAGAATGGAGAATGAAGAGTCAGCGAGGGGCACTATGACAGCTCGTCTGTCGCCTACTTCCTCTTTCACTGACTCTTTGATTCTGCATTCCTCTGCGGCTTGGCGCTTCTGCGTGAGCTTTCCTGGCATTATCTGGAAAGATCAGTGAGGATTCGTGAAGATTCGTGGTTAACTCTCTGATCCTGAGGAGGATAGATGATTGAGATCGCCGAAGTGTTCCGTCCGGAAGACCGTGAACTGTGGCTGCCTATCAAGCAGTGTGGCGTGGATCATGTCGTCGGTGGGTTCGGCCTGCAACCAAGGCCCAACGCCGGGCCGGATCGGCAGCCGTGGAGCTATATGTCGCTGCTGCGTACGAAGACCGCGTATGAGAATGCGGGGTTTGAGCTGGCCGTGATCGAGAACCGCCCTCCGATGGACAAGATCAAGCTGGGGTTGCCGGGGCGTGATGAGCAGATCGAGGTCATCAAGGAACTGATCCGCAACATGGGCCGGCTGGGCATTCCCGTCTGGTGCTACGAGTTCATGCCCGCCATCACCGTACTGCGCACCTCCAGCACGATTCCCACGCGGGGCGGCGCACGGGTGACCGGGTATGATCACGCCCTGATGAAGAACGCGCCGCTGACCGAGTACGGCGAGGTCTCCGACGATCAGATCTGGGATAACCTGAAGTACTTCCTGGAGCAGGTGGTCCCGGTGGCCGAGGAGTTTGACGTCAAACTGGCGGCGCATCCGGACGATCCGCCGCTATCGCCGATCCGTGGGATGTCGCGCGTGCTGCGCAGCATCGAGAACTACCAGAAGCTGGTGGAGCTCGTGCCCAGTCCGGTGAATGGCGTCGCGCTCTGCCAGGGCAACTTCACGCTGATGACCGACGATCTCCCCGGCGCCATCCGGCACTTCGGCGCGCAGCGCAAGATCTTCTTCGTGCACTTCCGCGATGTGCGCGGCACGCCGGAGAAGTTCGCCGAGACCTTCCATGACGACGGCAAGACCGACATGCTCGCCTGCCTGCGGGCCTATCGCGACATTGGCTTCGAGGGCGTCTGCCGTCCCGACCACGTCCCGACGATGGCGGGCGACGACTACGGGCATCCGGGGTATACGCGGATCGGGCGTCTCTTCGCGATCGGCTATATCAAGGGGTTGCGGGAGGCAGTGTATCGGGAGTAGAGGCCACGATTCACGATTCACCATTCACAATTCATGCTGAGAGTTGAAGGCACGTCTCAAAGCCGAGACGTGCCTGCTCTTATGTCGAGATTGCATTCGATCTGCGCGAAGCGCAGGGTAGAATGGGGTCAGAGTGACCATGAGGAGGAAGACGATGGAGACTGCATATCTTGCGCAGATGTTGACACGGCAGGGCGACCTGGTCCGAGCGCTGGTGGAGGACGTCTCACCGGAGCAGGCGGTGTGGAGGCCGGACCCGGAACGCTGGTCGGTCCTGGAGGTGGTGAACCACCTCTACGACGAAGAGCGGCAGGATTTCCGCGTGCGGTTGGAACTCCTGCTGCGTGCGTCGGATGAGCCATGGCCGCCGATCCGCCCGATGGAGTGGGTGTCGGAGCGGCAGTACAATGCGCGCGAGCTGGCAGCCTCGCTGGAGGACTTCCTCACGGCGCGGCGTGCCTCCCTGGACTGGTTGGGGAGTTTGCGGGTGCCCGACTGGGATGCCGGCACTCAGTCCCCGTGGGACTTCTTCATGCGGGCCGGCGATATGGCCGCCTCCTGGGTGGTCCATGACCAGTGGCACATCGAGCAATTGATCCGGCTGCGCCGGGACTGGACGATCGAGCAGACCAAGCCCTATGATGTGAGGTACGCCGGGACGCTGTAACCAGCATCATCTGCACCGTCGGATGTGGGGAGACCTCTCACGCCAAGCCAGAAGGCTCGTAGAGGAGAAGAATGAAAGAATGGAGAATCAGCGAATGCACTCCGCTGATTCTCCATTCTCCATTCTCCATTCACACATTCTTCCTCCACAGTGAACTTTCCTACGTCGACCGGTGTCCTGTATAGTAGGGGCATGATGCACCAACTGACTACGGTACCCGACGCGGAGCTTGCCGCGCGCACGGTGGAGCGCGATGCGCACGCGTTCGAGGCGCTCTTTGAGCGCTACGCCGATGCATTGCATCGGCACGCGGCCTGCATCCTCCACGACGAAGCTGCAGCTCACGACGTGGTGCAGGAGACATTCGTGCGCGTGTGGACCCGTGTGGAGCAGTGGCGTGGCGCTGGACCGTTCAAAGCGTGGCTGTACCGTACGACAACCAATCTGGCACTGAACCAGCTCCGCACGGTGCAGCGACGGCGTGAGTGCCCGCTTGAGGTGCCGGTAGACCCCGACGATGAGGAAGACACATTCAGCCGCATCCCGGCCTGGATGGTTGAGGCCTCGTCCCTGGGTCCGGAGGCCGTCGTGGAGCAGATCGAGGGGCGCGCGCGCACGCGCGATCGCTACCGGCGTCTGTTGGGCCGTCTCCCGGAGGATAAACGCGAGGTCTTCCGTCTGGTGCACGAGATGGAGATGAGCCTGCGGGACACAGCGGACGCGCTGGATATCCCTGAAGGCACGGTCAAGTCACGTCTACACTATGCCCGAAAACGCTTGGCCCGCGAATGGCGGGAACTGGATGATGGAAGCTAGATGGTAGATGCTAGATGGTTGAAGTTGGATGATAGATGCCGGAAGCCAGAAACCAGATGCCTGGTCTGATGCCGATGGCTGACATCCAACATCCAGTATCCAGAACTTGGAGGGTGAAACATGTCTGTCAACGTAGCAGCTCCCTGGCACAAGGCCAGTTACGAGCGGTTTCTGGATGAGTGGTTGCCGCAGTTGCTGGCTGAGCGGCTGCCGCTGCTGAGTTACTCTGTGGAGGGTGCCGGTACCACTACGTGCCGGGTGATGGTGACATTGGCGTCGAATTCGGGCGCCTTGGAGGTGCCCTTCGACCTCCCGCTGCCGGATCACAAAGGTCTGTTCAAGATCGGAGATGAACTCAAAGTGGTCGTGCCCATAGCGACCTGTCCGGAGTTGGATAAGGCCGAGATCAGGTGTGTCGGCGAGCAACTCCATACCTATATCGCCGGCCGGCTGGGGCAGGCGTCCGCCGATCTACCATGGGATATGGCACTGGCGCGTGCGTGGCTACCGATCGACACCTGGGTGGGCGAGTTTATGGCCGGTGCCGGTGAGCGTTTCATCCCGGCGCAACGCGTCGAGGATATTGATTGGCTGGCTCTCCACACACATCTGCGGCGTCTTATCCTCCCGGAGCGCGAGACCGCAATCTCGCCGGGCCAGCTTGGCTATGTCTGTCCGTTCGAGACGCCCGAGGGATCCAACGTTGGGCATATTCTCACCATCGCTGTGGGCGCCGAGATCCGCGATGGGCGTTTGGTCATCGTCGATGATCGCCATGCGGCGACGCTCGGTCTGTCGGCCTCGATGATTCCATTCCTGGAGCACGACGATCCTGTTCACCTGCTGATGGGCGCGAACATGCTGCGGCAGTGGGTGGAGCAGCGGGTGCCAGAGCCGGCGCTGGTGCAGACCGGCAATGAACCGGATGCGCTTCTGGTGCCGAAGTTCTGGAGCGGGCGTAACTTGTTGACTGCCTTTGTCTCTTGGGGACCGGGTACCTACGAAGACGGCATTGTCATCAGCGAATCGTGCGCTCGGCGCTTCGACACGCCCTACGCGCTGCAGCTTGGCGACAAGTTGAGCAACCGCCACGGCACCAAGGGCGTTGTCGGCCGGATTCTGCCTGATGACGAGATGCCCCACCTTGTCGACGGGACACCCGTAGAATTGGCCTTCAACTTCGCCAACATGCACCGCCGGATGAACTTCGGGCGAGTGCGCGAGGCGGTGATGGGGCGAATAGCGCGAGTCACCGGCGAATCCGTCATTGTACCGTCCTTTGGCGCGCCCGACTCGGACGAACTGCGCTCGCGCTGTCGGGACTCTGGTCTCCCTGAGTCCGGCATGGAGCTGCTCACCATGGGTAGAGATGGCCCGTCACTTGAGCAGCCCAGCTCTGTCGGATGGGTCTATTGGGGACGGCTGTCCCATCTGGCGAAGGACAAAGCGCGCACCTTCGTGGCAGCGGAGCAGCGCCGGGGACAGCGGATCGGCGAGATGGAGACCTTTATGCTGCGGGACCTGGGCGCCTTTGAGAATGTCCGTGAGAGTCTCAACACGCGGGCAGTCCGGCACCCTGCTGCTGGAACCCTCAGTGCTCGCGTGGCAGCCGGGCCGGTTGCGCATGCGACGCCGCCCACACCGATGTTCATCGAGTTGACCCAACGCCTGCGTGTGGCGGGCATTGAGGCTGTGCTGGAGGAGGAACGGTTGCTCTTGCGTTTCGCGCCGTCTTCGGATGGCAGTCTCAAGCTAGCTCTTCCGGTGCCGCATCCCTGGCATCCCGAGCGTTCCCTGACCGAAATCGGCCTGCCGTTTCCGCAACATGGCGTGGAAGCAGATCGATCCTGGGAGTTGATGTTCGCCCCTGGCCAACTACTGGCCACGGCAGAGACACAGCTCAGATCGCTGACCGCATCCTTGATTGAGGCCAATGAGCGACTATCACGGATGTTGGCGGGGCAGACGCCCAAGAAGTTGGTTGAGGATGCTACCGCCCAGCTCGAGAACCGGGTGCGGGCTCTCTTTGACGTGTTGCTCACGCCTGCGCACCTGAGGCTAGGCGAGCAGGTGCTGTTCAGCGGTCGTGCAGTGCTCGTGCCCGGAATGCGGCTCTCTCTGGAGCAGCTTGGGTTACCTGAAACGATGGCTTGGGACCTCTTTGGGCCGCTGGTCGTGCGGGAGCTTGCCGGTGACGCGTCTGCTGTCGCGGCACGCGATGAGCTTGCTGTACAGGCACTGGATGCCGTGATGGCGCGGTCGTGGGTGATCCTCAACCGTGCACCGACCTTCGAGCCGACCGCGCTGCTGGCATTCCACCCGGTACGTGTAGCCGGCGACGCGCTGCATCTGCCTCCCTTGGTGTGCAAGTGGCTGAACGCCGATTTCGATGGCGATCAGGCAGCCGTCTTTCTGCCCATCACCGAATCCGCGCAGCGTGAAGCCGGCGAGTACCTCACAGTGGCTGCGCACCTGACCCGTGATCCCGGTCTGCTGTCCTCGTTGGTACCGACGCTGGATATGCTATGGGGACTGGTTCACTTGAGTATGAATGCCGAGGGTCTGGCAGAGATCACGCAGATCGTGGGGGTGCCGGTTGCTGCGCCCGCAGGTTTCGTGACCCAGGCTTCGTTGGTACAGGCTTTGGATACGGTACTTGCGAGAGACGGTGTGAGGGCCGTTCTGGATGCCGTGGAGCGGCTGATGCGGTGTGGCTTTGAGGCAGCCAGGGCTTCGGGCGCTTCGATCAGTCCCTTCTTGGGAACAGGTGTGCACCTTCCGCCGCAACCGCGAAGCGACGATGCTGACCCAGGGTCAGTTGACCAATGGTCGATGTATGCTGAATCGGTGGCCGAAGCCATTGCGGCGAGTGCCGACTACAAGAATCCCGAGTTCGGCCCGCAGCTCTTGATGGTCAAGGCAAGTGGGCGCGGGCTCGACCGGCTTGCGAGTCTCATCGCCGGACGCGGTACGGTCAAGGATGTGCTGGATCAAGACGTCATCGTGCGCCACGGCTACGTTGAGGGCGTGAGCCCTGAGGAGATGTTCGCCTCTGTGGCGGGGGAACGGCGCGGGTTGGTCCACGTTTTCACCGAGTGGGCGCGGATGGGCGCCACCTTCCGCGATCGGAACGTCTCTCGAAGCTTCAACGTGCTGACGCGGGCGC
>CBFCZM010000107.1:0-8043 GCA_965602565.1 uncultured Anaerolineae bacterium | reverse complement strand
CCATTCCCCTGTCCCCGCAGCACACGCTCCCACAAGCAGTAGACGCCAGCACCTGACCGAAGATTCCTGACTCTTGACTTTTGACTTCGGACTTCCGCCCTTTGACCTCCTCCCCCACGCGACCTATAATCCCCACACCAATGAATCCCATGAACGACGTCCCGCGTCAGAGCCTCAAGAAGATCGTGCAGCAGTACGGCGCCGAGGTGGCCGACGATCCCCGACGCTGTGAAGCGCTGCTTCGCGACTTCTGCGGCGAGTACCGCCGCGAGATCTTCGTCCTCATCAGTGCGCTGGAGCAAGGTGTTTCCGAGGATCTGCGGGTGATGACCGCGCAGTTGCCCTACAGCGTCGTCCTCCCCCGCCTGGCGCAGGAGCTTCACGAGACGACGGCACTCTCGGCGGACGCCGCCCGCTGGGGCGTGGATGTATGGGCCGACGCGTTGGGCCTGGCAGCGGGGAGCGCGACAACGCCTCCGACGACCCAGGTCTCAACCGGCAGTTCGCAGGATGCTCCCGGGTTCCGTCTGGTGCACAAACTCGCGGCGCACACCGGCGTGGTTGCCGACCTCGCCTTTAGCCCGGATGGGCACCAACTGGTGTCTGTAGGGATGGATACGGCGGCCCACATCTGGGATGTCGCAACAGGCACCGGGGTCGCCTCGCTGAGACAACAGACGGGCATCCTCACCGGCGTCGCATGGCATCCCGACGGGTTGAGCCTGGCATTGGGCAGCGGGGATTGGGGTGTCTATCTCTGGCGCTGGCCTGACCCCGGCAGCGAGACCCCGCGGCTGCGCGGGCACAAGGGCTTGGTCACCCGCGTCGTCTTCCTGCCCGGCGGGACGCTGGCCTCGGCGGCGCGCGATGCGGTCATTCACCTGTGGGATATCGAGACCGGCGAGATCCAGGCCACGCTCCGTGGCCATACGGACGCGATCCTGGACCTGGCACTCAGCACCGACGGCCGCACGCTGGCCTCCGCCGGCGGTTGGGATCGGACCGTGCGCATCTGGGATCTGCCCCAGGCGCAGGAATTGTGGACTCTGACAGGGCACACGGCCCAGGTCACCGGCGTCAGCTTCGGCACGCAGCGTGCCACACTGGCCTCGGGCAGCTGGGATGAATCCGTGCGGCTCTGGGATCTGAAACGGGGACGGGAACGCACCAGACTGCACCGGGACGAGGACGCCGTCCACTTAATCTGCACTGTTGCGCTCTCCCCCGGGGGCGACCTCCTCGCCGCAGGGGATTGGCAGGGGGGCATCGGCATCTGGCACGTGCAGCGCAGGGAGCTGCTCGGCAGACTGGCAGAGCATTCCGGACACATCCGGCGCGTAGCGTTCAGCCCGGGCGGCAACTGGCTGGCATCTGCCGATGACACGGGCACCCTGTGCCTCTGGAACGCACGTGGATGAAGTCCGCGTGCTTCGCGCGCGTGCTCGCGTCGCCGGACCGACGCTGACAGCGCCCCATCAATGGGGCTTCAAGCGGCTCTTTCCCGTCTGCAAACCCGATTCATCGGGTGCAGTTCACGTCAGTCTGCTGACGCAAGCACGTGGACTTCATCCACGTGCTTCGCGCGCGTGCGCCGTCGGCAGCCGAGATGCGACCGCGTTACCAGGTTATCTTGTCAAGCTTCATTGGCCGCCACGTGCGCGCCAAAACAGCACACGGGTCAGCCTGTTGCACAGTATCTGTCGGGTGATCTGAAGGACTGGCGCACAACCGCGCAGCGATAGGACGTTGAAACCTTGGCTCAATCTGGTTCGTACTATGAGTATAAACTGTGGATCTAACCGGGGAAGACTATGAACCGTACACGCTGGATCTTTGTTGGCATCATCGTTGTTGCACTGGTCATCGTGGGGATCACGCTCACCACCCGCGGGCTCCGGCCGGACACAGGCGGCAGCACGCCCGTCACCGGGGGTGAAGCAATCACCGTCGATCGCCCGGACACGGTGACCGTGCGCGTGCTTACGGCCCTGCCGGTTGAAGCGTGGGTACGGAACGCAGCAGCGTCCTACAATGCCACCGCCCCCACGATCGACGGGGTGCCCATCACGGTCGAGATCATTGCCATGGACGGGCTGACGGCGCTGGGGCGCTGGGACCGCAACACCTTCGGCGCACTGGAAGCTGACGTGCGCCCTGAGGAGCTGGATGCAGCGACCCTCGCGACGCTGGAGGAGTTCCCCACCGTCTGGATTCCGGAGAGCCGGTATTTGGTGGAATTGGCGAACGCTTCGTACAAGGAGAGGCTCGGCCGTGACGTCTTCCTGACCGACGGTGAGTACCGCGCCCGGCCGATGGCGACCAGCCTTCTGACGTGGGGTCTCTACCAGAGCCGGGCCGACGTTCTCAATGAGAAATTCGACCAGATCAGCTGGAACACCATCCATGATGCAGCGATCGCTAAAGGCGGCTGGCCGGAACTCGGCGGAGATCCGGGCTGGGGCTACTTCAAACTCGTGGTGCCGAACCCCAATAGGAACATTGCCGGACTCCACGCGATGATCGCGGCCGCCGGTGAATACCACGGGCGGCCCGATGTCACCGTCGCCGATGTCACCGATCCCCAGTTCCAGGCATGGCTGGAGGAACTGATGGGCGCGGTCACCGACTTCAGCAGCGCCAGCGCCTACACCGCCGAGGACTTCGCGCTCTTCGGCTACAGCGTCGGCGACGGCGGACAGCTGCTGGAGGCCGATCTGTTGCTCAACATGGAGGGCATTCTCACGCGCTGGGAGGACCCGATCAACCTCTACTATCCCCGCTACGTGACCTGGTTCGACTTCCCCTTCTCCGTATGGGTGGGACCCGAGACCAGCGCCCTGGAGAAGAACGCGGCGCTGGAGTTCCAGCGCTATCTGCTCAGCGACGAACAGCAGCAGGCCGGCCTGGCCTACGGGCTGCGCCCTGCCAACCCCAGGGTTCCGCTGGATGCCGTGCCGGACAGCCTCTTTGTAACGTGGCAGAACCGGGGCGTCGAATCCGTGATCCCACGGGCCGACGCGATGCGCAACCCCGACCGGGATGTGTTGCTGGCGCTGCTGCGTTGGTTCGAGTTGAACGTGGCGGAATGATATGGCCAACACAACGAACACGCCGCTGAATCTGCCGCCGGACCCACAGAAGACACGCCGCCAGGTGCGGCTGGCCTGGGGTCTCGTGGTGGTGGGAGTCGCCTGTGCGCTACTTGGCGGCTTGATCTATGGCGGGAGCCTGCTCCTGAACTGGATAGATGACCGTGTGTTCACCGATGCGCCGGGGGATGTCGTCGTGCTCGACACGGGCGAACTGGTGATCGCGGTCTCCCCCGCGATGAAACCGACGTTCGATCAGTTGGTCGAAGCATTCAATGCCGGAGCTGCAAAGCCCAAGCTGCCGGTACGGACCGTGGAGCTGGCCCCTGAGAAGATGGTGCTGGCCGGCCTGGAGCCAGCGCCCGGGTTCCAGGCCTTGGCCCCGGACAGCAGCTTGTGGCTCCATCAACTGGAGCAGCAGTGGGCGGCGCAGGTGAGTGATGAATCGGAGACCTCCGTCATCCCATTGGCGCAGCGCCGCACCAACACGCCCGTGCGCTATGCCGTCAGCCCGGTCGTGATCGTCGCCTGGGAGAGCGTCGCCCGGGAGCTGAGCTGGCCCTACGAAACCGTGGGCTGGCAGCACGTGTTACGCAAGGCCACCCAGGACCCCGACTTCAAATGGAACCATCCCAGCACCAACAACGCCAGCGGGCTCCTCGCCACCTTGGCGGAGTTCTACGCCGGGGCCGGCCTGACCCGCGGGCTCACCGAGGAGGCCGCCACAGATCCTGCTACGCTGGAATACGTCCGCGCCGTCGAGTCGACGGTGCGCTTCTACGGCGAGGGCGAAGCCGTCATTCTGGAGCGTCTCAGGGCTGAGGGCCGCGGCTTCCTGGATGCCTTCGTCGCCCAGGAGCAGACGGTCATCGCCTGGAACCAGAGCCAACCTTCAGAACGCCTGGTCGCCATCTACCCCGCCGAGGGCACGCTGTGGGCCGACCATCCACTGGCTTTGCTGGAGCTGGACACGCTCAGAGAGGCACAGCGCCAAACCTATCAAGACTTCGCCGCCTTCCTGACGGGGGACGAGGCCCAGCGGACACTGTTGTCCGTAGGCTATCGGCCGGCCGATCTGGCGATCTCGCTGGACGGCCCCGGAAGCCCCTTCAAGGGCAACGATGCCGTCGACTGGCGGCAGCCGCAGACGACACTGCAGATGCCCAGCCAGAAGGTCGTGGCCGTGGTGCAAAACGTCTGGTGGTACACCAAGCGGCCAACCAACGTGTTCCTCGTCGTGGATACCAGCGGCAGCATGGAGGAAGGCGATAAGATGGAGACCACGCAGCAAGCGCTGCTGGCCTTCCTGGACAACATCCGCGGCGACCGCGACCAGGTGGGGTTGATCGAATTCGGCACCGAGATCAAACGCACAGAGCCTCTCCAGCAGCTCACCGATGAGGGACGGGATTATCTGGAAGGCATCATCCGGCATTTGGAGCCGCGGGGTAACACCGCGATGCTCGACGCGGTCTGGGAGGCGCACCAGCAGATCGTCCGAGGAGGGGACGATGAGGCTATCAACGCTATCATCGTAATGTCCGACGGTCTGGAGAACGCCAGCGACCACACGAGCCACGAGCTGCGCGGCGTCTTCGAGGATAGCGACGCGCAACGTATCGTGATCTTCACCATCGCATTTGGCGCGGATGCCGACGCTAAGCTGCTCCGCGACGTCGCGCAGATCGGCGGCGGGCAGTTCCGGCACGCCGATGAAACGGACATCGAGGAGCTGTACCGGACCATCTCAACGTACTTCTAGCCGGACGAGAGACCACACCATGGCCAACTTGAGAGCCGAGCTACAACGCAAAGCCACCGGCGCCTTCCTGCAATACGCGCTCTTGCGCATAGAGAGCGCGCTGGTGATCGCCGGCACCATCCTGGCGGCGGCCTTCCTGCCCGAGTTGTTGCCCGAAGTACCTTGGTGGGGTTGGCTGCTGATCGGCGGCTTCGGCTGGGGCGCCATTATCGTCTCCAGCATAACGGATCCCGACACGTCCGCGAAGGTACTGTGGCAACTGCTGCGCGAACGTCTCCAGGTGGGCGCGATCAAGGACAGGACGCTGCGCGACCGGGCGGAGGCGATGGTGGCCTATGTCCGCCCCGTGGAATCCGATCTCTACAGACTGAAAGGCTCAGCCATCCAGCCGGTCCTGGAGGACGCCGCCGAACAGCTGTTCAGCTGGATCGAACAAGGCACGTTGTTTGCGCGGTATTCGGACACGTACCAACGCGACCACCGCCTGGAGAAACGTCGCCAGGAGCTGCCCGGCAAGATCGAGACGCTGGCAGCCCGGCTCAAATACGAGAAGAACCCGGATATCATTGAGCGGCTCAACGCCGAAGTCGAGGCCCTGGGCAGAGATTGGCAAAGCCTCCAGCTGCTGGAGGCCCAGATGCAGCAGGCAGAGTCCCAACTGGGCCAGACACTCACAGCACTAGCACGCCTGACCGGTGGGATGCACGTGATCAGCACAGAGGACAGCATCGGACAGGATCACGTCGCCCATCTGCAGCAGGAGATCCGGCGCCATCTGGGTCAGATGACGGATCTCGCGAGCCAGATAGAGCAACTCTACACAGACGCGCTAGACAAAGGATAGAGACTATGAAGCGATGGGGAATCATCTTGCTCGCAGCCATTCTGTTACCAACCATTGGGTTGGCAGGGTGCGGCAGCGGCAGTGGGGCGAAGGCCCCCACCAAGGGCGACGTACTGGTCTTCGTCGCCGTTCCGCTGAGCGGTTTTCAGGCCAACGGCGGCCAGACCGTGTTGGGTGGCGTGCGGCTGGCAGCCGCGGAGATCAACCGCAACGGCGGGCTGAACGGGTACCGGGTGGTGGTCGAGCCGCTGGACGATGAATCGGACAGCGACGTCGCTGTCGCCCAGATCGATGCCATCCAAGCTGCGCTCCAACGGGGCGACGAGGTCTTGGGTATCATCGGGCACCTCAACAGCGGCCAGACCCTGGCGGCTATGACGACCTACGCGACCATGCCCTTGATCGTCATCACGCCGACGGCCTCCGAACAGAGCCTCTCGCAGAAGGGATACACCAACTTCTTCCGCGTGAACGCTAACGACGCTGTGCAGGCCGCCGTGGATGCCCGGTTCCTGGCCGAACGCCTGGAGGCGAAACGCGTCGCCGTCCTCTTCAACAACACGGAGTACGGTCAAGGGTTGGCCCAATCGCTGATCCAGGAGCTGCAGGCGCTCGGCACCGAGACGGTCCTGCAGATTGAGGTCGAGGAAGGCCAGAGCCACTACGAAACCGAGATCGCCCAGATCCAGAGCGCCGCCCCAGACGCTGTCTTCTACGCCGGGTATGAGATCGAGGCACCCTACCTGCGGGCGCAGCTCGCAAGCGCCGGCGTCACCGTCCCGATGCTCTGCAGCGACGGCGCCTTCCTGGCAGCCACCATCGATGAGGCCGACGGCGCCGCCGAGGATATGTACGTCAGCACCTTTGCCCCCAGCCCACGCGCTGTCGGCGACACCGCATGGTTCGAGGCCTATCAGGCCGTCGAGTACCGTAACCCTGACACCTACTCTGTCAATGGCTACGTTGCGATGCAGGTATTGGCCCAGGGCGCTGGGCAGGCCAACTCCATTGAGGCGGACAAGATTGCTCAGGCCCTGCGGCAGAATCCCATCCCCACACTGCTCGACGAACTGACCTTCGACGCCAATGGCGACCTCATTGATCCGCAGATCTGGATCTACCAGGTCAGCGACGGCGAATTCCAGCAGGTCGATTGGTAGGGCACTTATCTGAGGAGGAAAACGTGAAAGCTGTCCGATTGGGCAAGTCAGGGCTCAAGGTATCCAACATCTGTCTGGGCACCATGACCTTCGGCGCCGGCGCCGACGAGACTATGGCCTTCAAGATCATGGACCGCTTCGTTGAGCTGGGAGGGTCGTTCCTCGACACCGCCAACGTCTATAGCGGCGGCGTATCCGAGGAGACCGTCGGCCGGTGGATCAAGGCACGAGGTGTCCGCGAGGAGATCGTGCTCGCCACCAAGGTCTACGGGGGAACCGGGCCAGGGCCCAACGAACGGGGGCTGTCGCGCATCCACATCCAGCGGGCCGTCGAGGCCAGCCTCAAACGTCTCCAGATCGACGTCATCGACCTCTACCAGATCCACCGGTGGGACGTCGAGTCGGAGCCCGAGGAGACACTGGAAGCCCTGAACGACCTCGTCCGCCAGGGCAAGGTACGCTACATCGGATGCTCCAACCTGAGAGCCTGGCAGCTCAGCACCTATCTCAATATCGCCAAGGAGAAGGGCTATTCTGGCTTCATCAGCATCCAGCCGCTCTTCAGCGCGCTGAACCGCAGCATCGAGAACGAGGTCCTCCCGTTCTGCGACAGGCTCGGCATGGGCGTCATTCCCTACAACCCGCTGGCCGGCGGCGTGCTGACAGGCAAGTACAAGCGCAACGCACCGCTGCCCGAGTCGACCCGCCTGAGCGATAGTGCCGGCTACCGGCGCCGCTACCACACCGAGCGTATGTTCGACATCGTCGAGAGCTTCGTCCAGGTCGCCGCCGCCCACGGCGTCACCCCGGCGCAACTGGCGCTGGCCTGGGTGCGTGCCGACCCACGGATCACCAGCCCCATCATCGGCGCCCGCAACCTCACGCAACTCAACGATACGCTGGGGAAGTTGGATTTCGCGCTCACGCCGGAGGAGCGCGCCGCCATCCCGGCGGTGCTGCCCGGGCGTTGGGTGGGCAAGGACCCGGTGTACGACCGGACAATCTAGACAAACCGCTCAGAAGCTACACTGCAGCAATCGAAGGCCCGGGCAATACGCCGGGCCTTCGACTGATGGTAGTCGCCTGATATTCGCTAGCGCACGCACGTGTGCGCGCACATATGCGCGAACACCACGCCGGCCGAAAACGCTGTCGCAGACTTGCAGAACTCGCCGGATAGCCGGGCAC
>CBFCZM010000106.1:0-8063 GCA_965602565.1 uncultured Anaerolineae bacterium | reverse complement strand
CCCGGTGGTGAACCCAAGGGAGAACGACTGGGATTACGTTGGGCTGCAGGAGTTGGATGTCGTTGTACCATAGCCGGGGAGAGTGTCGCCGGCGATGGGCGAGAAGCACATCCGGGGAACCAGCGTGTGGTGACTTGCCGCCAGCGCCGTGCGGAGCTTCTGGCGGAAGTGCGCAAGGCTCGCAGGTTGGTTGACTTGCGTGTGGGTGGTGCCTAGAATGCGGGTGTCAGTGAAGCCGGTGCTATCTGGGGGATCCATGCTCGAGTTGAAGCCGATGTCTCGCGTCGGTGGCCATGTTGATGCATCCAACGTCGATGACAGTAACGCCCGCCGGATGCGAAGCGATCTGCTGCGTGAGTCTGCGTGCGGAGACGGGTCGGAATTGGTGGGGCTCAACGCCTATGTGAGCTATGACGCGGAGCGGGCGTGCATTGAGGCTGTCCACAGCTTGGCGTTGCAGTTGACGCCGCCAGGTCGGGTTGAGGGCAGCTACGAAGCGGGCGCGATCGAGTTCGTGAGCTGCTTGCCGGCGCGGATCTAGGGGTGCCGGCGTATGTCTGAGGACGAACTACTGTATGCGCTGATCGGCATCGGTGTTGCGGTGTTTGCTGCTGCTGCGGCTTGGATCGAGGTGCGGGTCGAGCGCCGCGGTGAGCCCCCGCATCGCAAGGTGCTGCGATCTGATCCGCGCTACAAGAAGCACAGAAAGCGCCGGCGATAGCTCTCAGGAAGTCCTCTGCGGCATCGATGGTTGCGGCCATCGTTGCTGAGCAGGAGAGGAGCAACTGCGGGGCACTGGCGTGCTCGCGGTTCACAGACGCCTCTCTCTGTCGGCGCGGTGATCCGATGCACCGGAGGTCTGGATTGGTGCACCTGGGAAGCTTGGCCGGATCAAGGTTGATGAGGACGACGGACGCCCCATTGGGGCGTCCGTGGCTGTGAAAAAGGGGGGGATACGCGATGGCAGGACGATTTCTGGCTGGGATCGGTGCGGTGGTGTGGGCTCCGGCGCTGGCGCGGTATCTGCTGCTGCAGCGGTCCCCGCACAAGGACTTCGCACCCGGCGTCTGGGAGTGCGTGACAGGGCGCGTGGAACAGGGAGAGGGGTTCAGCGAGGCTCTGGTTCGCGAAGTGCGTGAGGAGTTGGGGGTGACGGTCGAGGTCGACTTCGTGATCGGCACGACGCACTTCTACCGCGGTGCCTCAGTGCCCGACAACGAGCTGCTCGGTGTGATCTATCATTGCTCGTTGGCGACCCCGGCGGCTACTCGCTTGAGTGCTGAGCACACGGCGGTGCGCTGGGTGACGTTGGCGGCGGCGCGCGACGTGCTGCGGCCCGAGCATCCGAGCGAGGCATGGCTGCTTCGAGTATTGGAGCGAGCGAATGCGCTGCGGATGTTGCTGCCGGCCGAGGTGATCGAGATGCAGCGGCTGGGGATGGAGATGAGGTGATGACTGATCAGCTGACAGTTTCTCACGAGGCAGCTATGAAGACTGTGCTAGTGACTGGGGCTGCCGGGCATGTCGGGCAGGCCTTCCGTCGATACTACGGGGATCCGGCCAGGAGCGGATACCGGCTGCGACTGACTGATCGCGTGGCTGACATCCCGGCTGATCCGGGACAGGGCGTGGTGGTCGCCGACTTGACGGACTACACTGCGGTGTTGGCGGCGATCACGGGTGTGGCTGCGGTCGTGCATCTGGCAGCCGACACGCGGGGCTCCGCGCCGTGGGCGTCGGTGCTGCCGAACAACATCGAGGCGACGTACAATGTGTTCGAAGCGGCCCGTGAGGCCGGCGTGCACAAGGTCGTGTACGCGAGCACACATCACGTGTGCGGCATTGCGCTGGGAGAGGATGGCGCGTGCGGCACACCGGGTCTGCCCGCGGCGCCCATCCGGCCGGATAGCCTGTACGCGGTGAGCAAGGCTTTCGCGGAAGCACTGGGCCGGTATCACGCGGATCGCTTTGGGATGTCGGTGATTTGCCTGCGGATCGGGTCGTGCCACGGTGGCGACGATGCCGAATCTCAGCGTCTGCGCGCGCGGCGGATGCGCGAGGGAAGTGCGGGGCTCCCCTACGGCGGACGGGAACGTGCAGGAATCTGGATCAGCAACCGCGATATGGCGCAGTTGATCCACCGGAGCCTGGAGGCGGATGTCGCCTACGGCATTTACTACGGCGCATCCGGGAATACGCCGCCAGTGCTGGACGTCAGCCGAGCAAGGGATGAACTCGGCTACGTGCCGCAGGACGATGTGGGCGAGCTGCTGGAGAACTAGGATGCCGGACGGCGGCGTGAAGGTGCGATAGGGCAAGGGGCGGGGACGAGATTTCGATTTGTTTCTGAGGTGAAGGAGCTGGCTTGTGACAATGCAGACATCGAAGGTTGTGGTGGTAACGGGAAGCACGCGGGGCATCGGCTATGGGCTGGCGTCGGAGTTCCTGAAGGCCGGCTGCAAGGTGGTGGTCTGTGGCCGCTCTCAGGAAAGCACGGATCAGACTGTCGGAGAGCTGGCACAGGCCTACTCTCCCGAGAGTGTGTGTGGCAGGCCGTGCAACGTGCGCTCCCGTACGCAGGTACAGGCGCTGTGGGATACCGCGTGGCAGCGATTCGGCCACGTCGATATCTGGATCAACAATGCTGGCCTGGGGACGGATCAGCGGGATGTGTGGATGCATTCCGAGGAGGAGGTAGCGGCTGTTGTGGATACGAACATCACCGGCACGATTCACGGCGCCAAGGTCGCTATCTCGGGGATGCTCAAGCAGGGCTTCGGCGCTGTGTACAACATGGCGGGCCTAGGGAGCGATGGCAGGCGCGTCAAGGGGCTGACGCTGTACGGGACCACTAAGCGGGCCGTGCGTTACCTGACGGATGGGCTGGTGGCTGAAACCAAGGGAACACCGGTGCTCGTCGGATCGTTGAGCCCCGGCATGGTGACGACGGATCTCCTGGTGAGCCAGTATGACCAGAGCTCAGAGGACTGGGAGCAGGCCAAGCGTATGTTCAACATTCTGGCCGACCGCGTGGAGACTGTGACGCCGTGGCTGGTCGGCAAGGTCTTGACGAATGCCAAGCACGGCGCGAGCATCCAGTGGCTGACCTTCCCCAAGATCGTGAGCCGGTTCCTCTCAGCGCCATTCGTCACGCGCGACGTGGTATCGTAGCCTACGAAGAACACCCGCGTGCCGTATTGGGCACGCGGGTGTTGATCTGCAATAGCTGAAGCTACTCGATCACAACAGGATTGGCAACAACCGGTGTTGCGTTCATGAGGTCGTCCTCGACGGGGCAGCGATCCTAGATGAACTCTGCGAAGTCGACGGCCTTCTCCTCATCCGCAGCGGTCTTGATATGCAGCGTGAAGCGGATTTCCTCGAAGCCGCGGTGCGCCGTGGCGATCCCCAAATCTACCGCGCAACGGCCGTACCTCTCCGAGGGGACAGCGCGCGATAGTGGGAGCAGCCTCTTGGCGAAGCTGGACGTGGCCGACCGGACGCAGGCCGCGGTGTTGGCGCTGCGGCATGGGCTGGTGGTCGGCGACGAGGCGCTATAGGCTGAGAAACGGGATCTGCCAATCCAGCTGTGAGAAGTCGGCGTATCCCAGTGGGCAACTGAGGCGATGTGTGCCGGGCATAGCGATGGCGCTCACTTGCTTAGCCCGGCACACTCCTGTGTCTGAACCCAGAACTCTCCTAGAAGCTTCCGCTTCAATGGAGGACCAGTGGCAGGTAGACTGCATTGTAGGGCGTGTACGAAACCAGGATCTCGTGAAGGATCGCCGTGTCAGTGAGTGGGCTTAGCGTCGATGTGAATGTTGCGCGAACCTGCAGAAGGCGTGCATCCGGATGGGTCAGCGCAGTTCCCGATGGCAGACTTGGGGTCCAAGGTATCCGGCCGATGAGCCCAGCAAGTGCGCGAGTTGACACCTGTAGATGCGTCTGTGCCGGGATGGTTGCCGTCCACGTGATTCTGTCCCAACTTGCCAGTATCCCGGCATCGAAGGTGCGCGTCCACGTACCTTGCGCAGCGTAGCGCGCCCCAGGATAGCGGGAAGCGTAGATCTGTGTACCGGTCGGCTCGCGGTAGTCCTCCCAGACGGCGACGACAGCACTGATGCTTCCATCGACTGCGATCCGCGGGCTCGCATCAACGCTGACCTGCGCGGCGGGGAAATCCATCGTGACGGGTTCGGTCCAGGTTACCCCACCATCCGGGCTTTGCGAGAACAGTACGCTGGATGTGGCCGACTGGGAATCCGGGCTGTACAGCCAGACGACGTAGACTTTGCCGTACAGATCCGTCGCTAGTGAAGGCGCATGCACGAAAGCGTTATCCCCTGAGGACCCAACGACACGTTCTACGACCTGTCGAGTCCGCGTGGCGCCCTGATCCGCGCTGTAGGCGACCACGATCTGGAAATCATACGTCGCGGGGCCGGTGGGTACCCGCTCCATCCACGCTGCATAGAGCGTGCCGTCGGCTGCTGCGGCAATGGACGGGCTTGCGGCCCAGTCCATCGCCGCATCGCTGAGGCGTGTGCCGGCGCTCCAAGCGGACGTATCCCAGGTTCCTCCCGCAAGCCAGCGAGCGAAGTACACCTCGCCATTGGGGTTGTCGCGATAGTCCTCCCATGCCAGGAAGACGTTGCCGTCGGGGTCGACGGTGACTGCCGGATTGGCCTGCTCTGAACTCGCGGGACCATCATCTGCGCGATGCTCGGACCAGACCAGCCCTGTGGCGGATCTGGCTACGTATACGTCACCGGCATCGCTGCGTTCGTCCTCCCAAGCTGCGATGAGGTAACCTGACACGTCATCTGAAGCGAGGTCAGGATTGTGCTGGGCTCCCGGCCCTGCGTAGAGCTGGGTATTGCCGGGCCAGGTGGCGCCCTCATCGCTGCTGTAGCCGTAGTAGATATCCCCATCGTCGTTCGTTGTATCCTGCCAGATAATCCAGAGACTATCGTCGACAGCCCGGGCTGCTATTGCCGGATTCCTCTTCTCGATACTGCCAACGTGGGCACCGCTCACCAGAACGTCGGGGGACGACCAGTTGACGCCGTCCTCGCTGGTGGCGGCGTAGATGTCTGGGGAGTGATCAAGAATGCGCTCGTCTGCCCAGGTGGCAACGAAAAGCGTGCCCGAGGTGGAGGCTGTGTGTGTGATCAGGGCCGTGATATCGGGATCGAGCTTGCTCTGATCCGATGTGTCGTTGACTCTGCTGTTGAGAGCCCATACCCGGTCAAGCTGGACTGAACCAGGCTGGGTCCAGGTGTCCACGCGATCAAGTATGGCATCGTTGAAATCATCTTCGGTGAGTGACTACGGACTGGGTTGAGGCAGACCCCGGTTGGGGGGCTCTGGTCAGGGCAGGGGCGCTGATCTGGTGAAGCACAGACCGATAGGCGGAGGAGTGTTAGCGTGGTTGTGTGTGTCAGCCGCGCGCTATAGCGCGCGGAAGCGCATACGTGTGTTGCTGGTGAGACGTTGCCGGGTGTGCTGAGACTCATTTTCGATGCCATCGGCTCGCTCCATCGGGGTGTGAAGCTCCGGCGTGTCTAGACATAGTATATGCGATTGGGCCGGGCTGCAAAGCACGGTTGAGACAGACTGCACTCTCCCGACAAGCTGCTAGCCGGGCGTCAGATCCCGCAGGGAGTGGGATGGAGAGCTACTTGACGACAGTTCCCAACGTTCGCCTTAGTTGCTGTTTCAGCTCGCGGGGCGTTGCCCTGAAGCTGGTCGGGATCTGGAACTTGTGTTTGCCGGATGTTGTGCTGATCAGCAGAATCACATGCGTCGTACTGTCGTGCTCCGTGTCGGTCTTCCGCCGGACCCGAACGCGTGAAACGGATGCGTTGGGGATGAAGAAGCTGTTGGGGCTCTGTGCCAGGATCTGGTCCGGTGTGGCAGCCTGGAGATCGCGCTCCAACAAAGCCAGCCAGCCCAGCTGTGCTCCCCACTGGCCGAAGAATCCCTTACCCTGGGCCTTGGCCTCGTGGCGGGCCCGCTGTCCGTAGGCCTGCATGGCTCTGCTGTCGAGGTGTGCGAAGACCAAGCGCGATGGCGTGACGATGAGCGAGTAGTTGTCCATGCCCATGCCCAGGAATCCCTTCTGACGTTGCAGACCCGGGATGATGGAGAGTATGGGCTCGGCCCTCCTGGCTGCAGCCGCAGCCACGGGCGGCGCCGGTTGGGCGAAACGGGCACGGGCTGCAGGCGGGGGTGGCGGTGCGACCACGGAAGGACGTACAGCCGGTGGATGCTGGGGCGCCTGCGGAGCAGCCGGCTGTCTCACCGGAGCCCCACATTGTGCGCAGAAGCGTGCGCCGGTTGCCAGTGCCGTGCCGCACTGCGTACAGAATCTGGGTGGCAGTGTCATACGTGAACTCCTGTCGAGACGGTTATGCACTTGATGGTTGACAGTGGCTCGTCTCAGGTTCCCCCGGCCGTTCGAGGCTGGGTGTAGGCCATCTTACCCTTGCGCATTAGTGACAGGGCGCGCTCTGCGCCCTCCCGCAGGGTCTGGAGACCTTCTGCTGATAGGGGCGTCGGCTGTGCAGCCAAGTTGTGGGATAGGGTGAAGGTGTTCTCAACCGCGTCAATCATGTAGCGGCGCTCCAACTGCAGCAGTTGTGTGCGCCGCCGGTTGTCGAGAAACGCGCGGGTGGCAGTCTCATCATCGGCAAGGACGATGAAACTCTCCGCAAACTCCGGGTCATCGGGGTAGGCCAGTTCCGTGAGTCCGATCTGGGCGGCCGCGGCGTCGAGCGCCACGTCTGCGAATTCGGCCAGTATGCCGCCGTCGTCGCTCAGTGGCAGGTAGCTCGGGCGGGGTATGAGCGCAAAGCGAGGCAGGTCGAGAGCTGGGGAGACCACAGTCAACGCGTCGGTTGCCCGAGTACCAGTCTCACTGCCGCCGGTGTCGATCAGGTCAAAGACGTAGATCTCGCCACCTGCGATGGGGCGGCGGTAGACGTTCTGGAGCTCAAGTTCCTGGTGTCCTGCGCGCCGGTGTAGCTTGGTGATCTGGGCAACGAGCTGTGGCGGCGGTGGCGACGCAAGCGCATAGCCCAGGCGGAAGAGGATTTCCTCACGGCGTTCCTCCTGGCGTCCTCGGGTGGCGGCAGCCCACACCAGCAGCGCCAGGACGATGACAGCAGAGACGACCACGAGAACGAGGAGACCGATGTTGTTTGTGGCAGATAGTGGCCCTTCCACGGAGGGTTCTCCTTTCGCGAGTTAGCCTGGATTCTACCAGATCTTGGGGATTAGGCGGCACCGCGTGATTTTCGCGTAGTCGTCGTATCCGGCGAGTTCGTGGCGGAGGGCTCGATCCTCAAGGGCCGTACGCAGGGTCATCAACGCGGCGGCGACGGCTCCCGGGATCAGCGCCCACAGCGAGCCGAGAATCACGGGAACGGCCAGGGACTGCAAGATCGCGCCGACATAGCCGGGGTGGCGGACGATGCGGTAGGGCCCGGTGGAGCAGACTGTGTGGTCGCGGTCCTCTTGGACGCGCACGATGGTGGCGAAGTAGCGGTTCTCGTGCATGGACCAAGTGGTCAGGGCGAAGCCCGCGGCGAAGACGACGATGCCAACGGCGTGCCAGGCGATGGCCAGCTGTGAGACCCACCCAAGGCGGATGTCAAGTCCTGCGACGAGGGGAACCGCGAAGAAGTAGCAGAGCGCCCACAGGCCGCCCACGACCTTATCCCAGTCTCTCATACCCTTGGCACGCGAGCGTTCGGCGACCGTTTCGCGGTGTTCGCGCATCAGGACTGCGGTGGCGACGATGCCGAGGAGAGTGAGACCCAGATAGATCCAGGCCCAGAGCCAGCTCAGCGTGCCGGCGCCGGAGAAGAGCACCAAAGCCGGTACGGCGGGAATGGCGGCAACCTGAAGGATGCGGCGCCTGACACCGGACTCAACCGCTGTATCGAGTTCTGCTGACATCGCCAACTCCTTCCGGTGTTAGGCACTCACTGATCGGGCGGCGCCGCCGATAGATCGGTTGCAGCCAGTGTGCGATCGATCACCCTATTCCCGCTCAGGCC
>CBFCZM010000105.1:0-8066 GCA_965602565.1 uncultured Anaerolineae bacterium | reverse complement strand
CGATGGGATCGGCGGAGAACGATGAGTGCCAGATCGACTCCCTGGCTCAGTCTTGGGCCGTCCTGTCCGGGGCAGCCGACCCGGCGCGGGCAGTGCAGGCGATGGACGCTGTCGCCACCCATCTCGTGCGTCAGGATGACCAACAGATTCTGCTCCTCACCCCACCTTTCGACAAGACAGCGCACGACCCCGGTTACATCAAAGGTTACCTGCCAGGTATCCGGGAGAACGGCGGTCAGTATACCCACGCGGCGCTATGGGTTGTCTGGGCCTTTGCCGAGCTGGGGCAGGGGGATCGCGCCGGAGAGTTGTTCCGGCTACTCAACCCCATCACCCACAGCGACACGCCGGAGAAAGTGGAACGCTACCGGGTAGAGCCCTACGTGGTGGCGGCGGATGTCTACAGTGTGCCACCGCACACCGGGCGTGGCGGCTGGACATGGTACACGGGCTCGGCGAGTTGGATGTATCGCCTGGGTACAGAAACCATACTTGGGCTGCGGAAAGTAGGCAAGACGCTGCGAATTGACCCCTGTATCCCCAAGCACTGGCCGGGCTATGACGCCATCTACCGGGATGGAGACACCTCCTATGAGATTCATGTGGATAACCCTGGGGGCGTCAATCGTGGTATCAGGCAGGTGATACTGGATGGAGAGATTCTGCCCGACAGCGCCATCCTGCTGCTTGGCGATGGCCGGAAGCACAAGGTTGAGATACAGATGGGGTGAGCAAGATGAGCAGGCTTCACAAGTGCACCTTATCTCCAACCGGACACGCTCGCACCCGTCGGGTCATGTCTCACTCTTGGGGCACTCACCAGATATGTGCCTGCGTAGCCTGACCGCTAGCGGGTGCGCTTGTAAATCGTCCTCCCCGTGCTATCATGCGGGGAGATTGGAGCGTAGAAAGGAATCACGCCATGGTGAAACCCACAAATACGCGTCGCATCACACTGACCGCGTTGATGGCAGCTTTGATCTTTGTACTCACCACGCTGCCGCGAGTCCCGATACCGGCTACCGGCGGATACGTACACCTGGGAGATGCAGGCGTGACATTCGCCGCATGCGCCTTTGGTCCCTGGGTGGCGATGGCGGCTGGGGGACTGGGAACGGCACTGGCGGACCTGCTGGGGTTTCCACAGTGGGCTGTCTTCTCGCTCATCGTCCACGGGCTGCAGGGATTGGCGGTAGGCCTCATCCTTCGGCGTGGGCTGAACGTGGTCAGCGGTGTTGCAGCCACGTTAGCCGGAACGGCGATTGTCGTCGGAGGGTACTTCGTAGCCGGCGTCATCCTAGTCGGACCAGGCGCCGCAGCCGTCGAGATGCTGCCCAACACACTGCAGGCCTTGAGCGGCAGCGTTATCGGCATCCCGCTCTATTGGGCGGTACAACGTGCCTATCCTCCGCTGGATCGCTACAGCGATAGAGCCGCCTGACCCTTTCCAGGAGCAACACTCAGCGGAGGGGGCTAGCGCCTCCTCCGCAGTTTAGTGGGCCGGGAAGACTGATCCGCCAATGATCAACGCAGAAAGCGTAACGTTTGCCTACCCTGCGCTACAGGCCGGTAACGCGCCGCTCCCCATACTCGGAGACTGCTCCCTCCGACTTGACGATGGCATGGCTGTGGCCGTGATGGGGGCCAGCGGCGCCGGCAAGAGCACCCTGGGTTACCTGCTCGCCGGCTTGGCACCACGCCATACCGGGGGCACGGTCAGTGGCACAGTGACCATTGACGGGCACAACGTTCTCACCACCCCGCCCGAAATCGGCTCCGTGGGGCTGCTGTTCCAGGATGCAGCGACGCAGCTCTTCAACACCTCGGTAGAGGATGAGATCGCGTGGGGGCTGGAGGCACTCAGCCTCAGTGCAGGTGAGATCACCCAGCGCGTCGAAGATGCGTTGACCCGCTTTGATCTGGCCGCTACCCGCTTCCGAGCGCCCTGGGCCCTCTCCGGCGGGCAGCAAAAGCGTCTCGCCCTGGCCGCGCTTTGGGCTATGCGCCCCCGCGCGCTGATCCTCGATGAACCCTTGGGCGGCCTTGATCCCCGCGGCAAAGCTGAGGTAATGGCCGCTGTCGAGGCCCTGCGGCAGGCCGGGACATCCCTGTTGCTGACGACGCTGCGCCCGCTGACAGCTCGGCGCGCCAGTCATATCGCCCTGCTGGCCAATGGGCAGCTCACCCCACCCGAACCTGCCGGCCTCGCACTTCAGGACGAGAACCCGCTGATTGCCGCAGGTCTGATCTATCCACCCAGCCTTTGGCCGGATCTGAGTCCGGTCGTCACGCCGGAGCGATCTGTCCCTGCCATCGAGACACAAGGGCTCCACTTCAGCTATACAGACCAGGACGAAGTCCTGTGTGGCGTTGACCTGACCATCCCGTCCGGGCAGTTCGTGTCGCTGGTCGGGCCAAATGGCGCCGGCAAAAGCACCTTTGCACGGCACCTCAACGGGCTTCTGAGAGCCAAGCGCGGCACCGTGCGCACGCTGGGGCTGCCTATCGGCAGCCGCTCCACCGGAACCCTGGCCCGCAGCATCGGATTCCTCTTCCAGCGCCCTGAACAGCAATTCTTCGCTCCAACCGTCCGCGACGAGATCGCCTTCGGGCTCACCCAACTGGGGGTACCGGACAAGGAGACGCGCCTCGACGACGTGTTGGCGCGGTTTGGGCTTACCGAACTCGCCGGCACGCCACCGGCCATCCTTGGTTACGGCGCGCAGCGCACCGTCACGCTGGCCTCGCTGGCAGCTTTGAGCCCACCGATTGTCGTCCTTGACGAGCCAACCGTGGGCTTGGACGGGCGTGGGCTGGCGCAGCTCCTGGCCTGGCTTTCGGACCTTCGTGCAGCCGGCACGACCATCATCCTGATCACGCACGAGATAGACTTGGCTTCTCGGGCAGACCGCGTGATTGCCATGGACCGTGGTCGCGTCATCGCAGATGGTGACCCGGCCGCGGTCCTGGCCAATGACCATGGGTGGAGTCGCGAGCTATGACCGCGATCTTCGATACGTATATTCCGGGAGCATCCCTCCTACACCGACTGGACCCGCGCACCAAACTCTGGGGCACACTTCTCTGTCTTGTGCTTGTCTTCCTGCTGCCCAATCTCATGTGCCAGGCGCTCTTCACGCTGGCCATCCACATCATCCTGCTGGCCGTCGGCATCCCGATCGGCATGTTGGGGCGCCTCTGGCGCCAGATGGCCATCTTGCTCGTGCTGATTCTGGTGCTCCAGCCCTTCTTCTCCCCGTCAGGTCAGCTGCTGGTGTCCCTTGGGCCCTTGCGGCTGACGTCAGGCGGGGTTCTCCGAGCCGCGGAGCTGGCACTCCGCGCCGCCGGCATGGTCTTCGTCACCTGCGCATTGCTCTTCACGACACCCCAACCGGCCCTGGTGCGTGCCTTTGTGAAACTGGGACTTCCCTATACGTGGGGACTGACCATCAGTCTGGCTTTGCGGTTCCTGCCGGCGATCCAGGACCTATACCGCACAGTGCAAGACGCTCAAGCCGCGCGGGGGTGGGTCGCGCGGGGAGACCTCGTCAAACGCTTCCGGGACCACATCCCTATCCTGGTCGCCGTCCTGATCAGCACCCTGCGCATGAGCGACCAGCTAACCCTGGCCCTCGCCGCACGCGGTCTGGAAAGCACGCGCCCACGCGGTTCGTGGCGCGAACTGCAGATGACCGGCGAGGATTGGGTATTCCTTGCCGGTGTCACTGCCACCTTCGGACTATTCGTGATAGGAAGCAGTTTTGGCCCTTGATCGATCACTATGCCTCACCACCGTCAGGACCACCACTGCCCAGTCACTCGCAAAGGCACCATCCTGTGCTATACTTCTACCACGCTGACTTCTGAATAGAACCCACTGCATCACTATGAGCTACAAAACAACCCTGATTTACAATCCAACAGCTGGTCCCTGGGACATGACCCGCTCACTGAAGCGCCTGGCGACCTATCTGGGCAAGTCGGGGTGGCAAACCGACCTGGTCAGAACTGAGCAATCAGGAGATGCGACCACCCAGGCACGGGCAGCCGCAGATCAGGGAGCAGATATCGTCCTGATCGCCGGAGGTGACGGCACCACGAATGAGGCCATCAATGGGCTCATGGACACCTCCACAGCGGTAGGGATTGTGCCGGTCGGCACCGGCAACATTCTTGCCCACCAACTGCGCATGCCCATCTTGACGCTGGCTGCGCCATTTCACGTCAAGGACGTCGGCGATGCCATCCTCAACAGCAGAATCCAGCGCGTTGATCTGGGCAAAGTCAATGAGCGCCGTTTTCTGTGCTGGGCCGGTATGGGACTGGATGCTGAGATCACAGCCCAGATGGAGCCGCGTCCGCGGCACTTGAAGCGCATGAAGACGCTACCCTACATCATCGCAGGGCTCTCGGTCGCCTCCGAGTACCGGGGCGTACGCTCCAGCATCCTCATTGAGGATCGCACCTTCCGCACCCGGACCTTGATGGCTGTCGCCAGCAACATTCAACTCTACGCCGCGTTTTTTGAGATCGCACCTCAGGCACGGATGGACGATGGATTGCTGGATATCTTCATCTTCAAAGGCCTGGGGATGGCGTATGCGCTGAAGTACGTGGTGCAGACCCTGGGCAAGCGGCATTTGCAGAACCCGGATGTGATGCACGCACTCGCCAGGCAGATGACGGTGGAGGCCTCTCCCAACGTCGCCGTCCATCTGGACGGCGACCCACACGGATCCACGCCATTCGAAGTCGGCATATGCCCCGGTGCGCTCCGCATGTTGACACCGCCGAACGCACCTCGCAGCCTCTTCAGCAAACGTCCAGAGCGGCTCTGAGCGACGCCGCGACCAACCGTGGTCGCGCGTGATCGTGAGCGGTCTGCCGTGATTGCGCGCACGCTGGAATCACAGCTATGATTGATACACACACGCACACACACCACTCTCCGGACGGCGCCGCACCCATGGCCGAGATGATCGCAGCGGCACGCGATCTGGGCCTGACGGGCATCACATTTGCCGACCATGCGGAGTGGTATCCTGGGGATCCCGCCTACGGGTTCCTCGATCTCGACGCCTACTTCTCCGAGCTTGCCCAAGTCCGCCAGGTCTATGATGGCAAGATGCACTTGCTCGCCGGCATTGAGTTCGGGAACCCGCACGATTTCCCGACCGAGGCTCAAGCCATCTTGGCGCATCCATTTGACCTGGTCATTGGATCGGTGCACTGGCTCGATGGGCTCCCGGGCTGGGAACATCCGATCTTCCGGAACGGACTCGCAGCTACCTACCGGCTGTATTACGAGGAACTCATCGAGATGGTCAACGAAGCAGACTTTGACATTCTGGGGCATCTCGACCTCGTGCGTCGCGATGCCTGGGATCTCTTGGGAGAGACGCTTCCATCGGACACCTTCCGTGAACCCATCGAGGTCGTGCTGCGCCACCTGATAGAGACAGGGCGCGGATTGGAGATCAATACGTCGGGCCTGCGCAAAGGACTTTCCGAGCCCGTTCCGGGGCTGGATGTGCTACGCTGGTACCGCAATCTGGGCGGCGAGATCCTGGTCATCGGCTCGGATGCACATTCCCCAGAAAACATCGGCTTTGGCTTTGACACAGCGCGCGATATCGCTCTGGCAGCCGGATTCGATCGCACCGCCCGGTATGAGAACCGCACTGTGGTGGATTGGATTGTGCTGTAGTCCTTGAGAAGCTATCGTAGGATCTAGCGACCATGAACGAACACCCTCACCCGCTATCCCGAGACAGCCAAGCCCTACTGGATCAATGTCATTGGCCGACGCTGGCCGTGCCTTACGACGATGCCTTGCGCCAGGCTGTCGACTTCATCCTCGAACGCGTCTCAGATGTGATAGCCATCGTGGCCTGTGGTTCAATCTTGCGGGGCAGCCCCTCAGCGTCCAGCGACCTTGATATCTACGTCCTTCGAGAGAAACTCGAGCGGCAGCGTATCCAACGATGGTTCAACGGCGTCCCGACGGAGATTTTCGTCAATCCACCCGGCCAAGTGCGGAAGTACATCGACCGGGAGCGGCGGGACGGACGCCCCATCACGGCGCATATGCTGGCAACAGGCCACGTGGTACTGGCGCTCGGCGACACGCTCTCGGAGCTCCAAGCTCTTGCCAAAGACGCGCTAGCCGCACATCCGGACCCACCTGCGGAGAGACTGGTAACAACCAGGTACATGGCCGCTATACGATTTGAGGATGCCACGGACATCTGGGAAGCGCGACCCGAAGCAGCTAGAATGATCCTCAACATAGCCGTCTATGACATGCTCCGCTACTACTATCTGGAAGTCAATCAATTCTTCCCCCGAGAGAAGGACCTACTCGTCGCGCTGGAGACACTTGATCCCCACCTATCCGACCTGGCACAGCGGTACTACAGCGAATCATTGCCGGACCGCATCATCGACATCGCCCACCAAATCGCCGACCACACGATTGGGACGTTCGGCTTCTTCGAATGGGAATCAGTGCCTGAATCCGTCACGTTACATGATGAGAAACAGGTGAATCATACATGACAGAGGACAAGATATGACCAGCAGCGACGCTTTGATGACCATCGTCATTCCGGCGTATAACGAGGCACACAGGCTACCACAGACGCTGACACGTGTGATGGATTTTGTCGCGTCACGCCCTGAGACGTTGGATATCATCGTCGTCAACAACAACAGCCGCGACAATACCCACCAGGTTGCCGAGGCTATCGCCAGGGATATCAGCTTCTTGCAGGTCCTGGATCAGCCGATCCAGGGCAAGGGCGCGGCGGTCCGCAAGGGCATCCTGAGCGCGACGGGACAGTATGCGTTTATCTGTGACGCGGACCTCGCGATGCCGATCGAGGAACTCCCCCGCTTCTTCCCTGATACCTTGGGTGAGGACTACGACATCGCCATTGGCTCCCGAGAAGTTCCCGGCGCAGAGCGCTTCGACGAGCCGAGCTACCGGCATATCATGGGCCGCGTCTTCAACGGAGTTGTGCGCACGCTGGCCGTGCCGGGGATTCAGGATACACAGTGCGGGTTCAAGGCGTTCAAACGTGATGCCGGACAGGCGATCTTCCGGACGCAGCAGATTGATGGCTTCGCCTTTGACGTGGAGGTACTGGCCATCGCGCGCAGGTGGAACTACAAACTGATAGAGATCGGCATTCCCTGGTACTACGGCCCGGGGGGAAGTGTGCACCCCCTCCGAGACTCGTGGCGTATGCTCAAGGAGGTTGTGCGTGTCCGGCACAACGTGCGCGCCGGACACTATGATCGACCGGTAGAGCGCCAGGGATTGAACGGGCTAGACTAAGTCCAGGGCCTCAGGCCTCAGAGCCGCCAAGAGCTTATCGATCTGGTAGCCCGAGGCAGCTTCAGCTCCCCTGAGTTGCTCGACCAGGCGATGGATCATCACAAGAAAGGACACTAGATCGGCGTCACGCTGGAGTCCGACTTCTATGGTGGACACCCAGGCCAGCCACCACACAAACTCGCCGAAGGCTTCCTGGTTGAACCACAGCACGTCCTCGAAGCGATTGACTCGCAGACACGTCCGCACCTCACGATGGCTCAGAGCTCGATAGATCACACTGTAGGCGTCGATCTCGTGGGGCGCCTCTGTGATGGCTACCGGAGGAAGCCAATGATGGCAGGTTAGCAGCATCCGCACCGTGTTGACGGCATGCTGGCGCAATCCGGTCTCGACACCCAGATCCTTGAGCGCCTGAGCCAGGGTTCTGCGCAGCAGCCACTCATCGTACCAATCCAGGCTTACGTCTGCATCACGGTCGCTATCAACAACACCGCCAAGGCTATAGGTGAACAGCCATCCAAAGAGCGTCCCCCACCGTACGCTGTCGTCCTCACCCCAGGCGGCCAACAGATACTCGGCAGCAGCCGCTGCCTCTGCAGGGCGTACCTCAACAGAAGCATCCTCAGCAGCAGCTGGGGCCTCAACGACCTGCTCCAGACGGCCCGGTAGACCCAAGACCCGCTGCAGCCGCGCGGTCACTTCCGTGGCGAGCGTGTCATCGATCTCA
>CBFCZM010000104.1:0-8160 GCA_965602565.1 uncultured Anaerolineae bacterium | reverse complement strand
TGCCGATGCCCGGCGTCCGGGGGATGCGGATCTGCCTTGCCACGACGGTCTCGTCGATGACCCAATAGACGTTTGTGGCCATTGTTCCCGGGTCGTCAGGAGCAAGAATGTGCACAGGCTGCCAGGCAAGGGGGCTCCCTTCGATCGTGTGGATCTGTACTGTGCCATTCTGGGTTGTCGGGTGACTGAATCCTGAGCTGACAACATCGAGCGGGACGACGAGCAACCCGCGGCCATCCAGGCCGGCCAAGGTCGTGAACACGTGCGCAGACCGAGTGCCATCATCCCAGGCCACCGTGACGGTGACGTCCTGCCCCGGCGTGCCGACGCGGGCCAGGAGCTTGATGGGCAGCGTCACGTCAGCTCCTGGCGCGGGCTGTTCGACATAGCCGCCGCCCGGGAATCCGCCCAAGGTCACCTGGGCGCTGGCTTCTGCGATGATGCTGCCGTCCTTGGCGCTAATATCCAGGACCTCCACGCGTCCCGGTCCGGGGATCCCGACGTAGGTCACAGTTGCCTCAAATGTGGCCGGCCCACCGATCGTGCCATCGGCGATGATCGGCACCTCCGCCGCGACCTGCCCGGCGCTATCGATGACGCGGACCACAAGCGTGCCTTCGAACGGCAGCATCGTGGCCTGTCCGCGCAGTTGGATCGGATTCTCGACAGACTGTCCTGGCGCCGGCTCTTCGAGGGTGATCGCCTGATCAGCCGGTGCGGGCGTATCCGTCGGACGTGACGTCGGTGACAGGGTCGGTGTGGACGTGGGAGTGATGCTTGGCGGTGTCAGTGTGGCGGTCTCTGTCGGGGCGACTGGGACCGGCGTCGCTGTTGCTGCTGTCTGGGGGGCGATGGTTGAGGGAGGGGACTCCGTCGGAATCCACGGCAGGAGCGTTGGTCCGGCTCCTCGTATCCTGCATCCGGACGCAACGAATGCCAACAGCACGATTCCGATCCATCGAGCCAGCGTGTGGCTTGCCGGTGATCTCATACGCCCTCCCATGGAGGCCAGACGCCCGCGTGGGCGCCTCCGTCTATCCTGCGTTCAGCGCGTCCAGGCCCAGGGCTATGCCGCCGAGCACCCCGGCGCGGTTGCCCAGTACCGGGGGCACGATGTAATCGCCGATTCTTTCCATCATCAGCGGCGACTGGATATAGCCGTTCATCAGCCGCTGGACTTCAGCGCGAATGAGCGGGAAGAGATGCATCTGGCTCATCACGCCTCCGCCGAGGATGATGCGTTGTGGGGAGAGCGTGACGATGTAGGCGGTCAGCCCCAGTGCGATGTAGTGGGCTTCCAGCTCCCAGGCCGGGTGATCCGGCGGGAGTGTTTCTGCTCTCTGTCCCCAGCGGGCCTCAATGGCGGGGCCACAGGCAAGGCCCTCCAGGCAGTCTCCGTGGTAGGGGCACGCGCCGGCGTAGGGGTCCTCCGCGAGGTCGTGCGGGATGCGTACGTGGCCCATCTCCGGGTGCATCATACCATGGATCAGTTTGCCTTCCACGACGGCGCCGCCGCTGATCCCCGTGCCAACGGTCAGGTAGAGACAGGAATCCAGCCCCTTGGCCGCACCCCACCGGTATTCTGCCAACGCGGCTGCGTTGACATCGGTGTCGAAGCCGACGGGGACGTTCAGTTCTCTCTGGACTGCACCGGCGAACTCAGTGTTGGCCCAGCCGGGCTTGGGAGTCGTGGTGACGTAGCCCCAGGTTGTCGATCTGGGATTGGGGTCCAGTGGGCCGAAACAGGCGATGCCTACTGCGCGCACCCCATCGAACTTACCGAGGAAGGCTAAGGCTTTGCCGATGGATTCCTCAGGCGTGGTGGTGGGATATCGAATCTCCTCTCGAATGTCGTCAGGGCCGGTGCCCACGGCGCAGACAAACTTGGTTCCGCCGCCTTCAATGCCGCCAATCAGGTTCACGGGATCTCCCTCTCTCCGACCGCGGGCCCTCCATAGGGGTGCGGCGCGTCCTGGATTCCTACAGTGCTATTCTAGCATCCTCTGCTCTGGATACAACGCCGCGAGGGCATACGCTTCTCCGACGACGGGGCGCCAGTATAGTCCTTGCTAGCACGTCTGGCGCCCAGATCAGGTGACCGCCACGCCAGCGAGGTGCCTTGTGCCCCTGGCGCCAGCGTTGATGTTGCAGGAGCACCGCAAAGACAACGTGATGGCTGCGCGTGGATTCTGTCCACCGGCGGTGCCATCGCAGCGGGATAAGCGTAGTCGCGATGCCGCGCGGGACGTCGTGTGCGCTGGGTGATGAGGACCAGTAAGGCTCCGGGTTGTCATCTTGGGCGGCCTGCCTATACTCGTTCTTGAGGGATGACAACCGAGTATGGGAGAAGAGAATGGCGACTCGAACCGAACTGGACAAGGCACTGAACCAGCTGCGTTCCATGCTGTTCCATATGGAAGCGTTGGTGCGAGAAGCTCTGCGCCGTGGCATGGAGTCGCTGAAGAACCGCGATGCTGAGTTGGCCAGAGATGTCATCCGTTCAGACGATGCCATCAACGTGCTGCGCTATGATATCGAGCAGTTCTGTGTCGATATGATCGCAACTCAGCAGCCGGTTGCATCTGACCTGCGCGCCATCATGGGCATGATGCACTCAGCAGTCGAGATGGAGCGCATGGGTGATCACGCAGCGGGCGTGGCGAAGGTCACGTTAGCTGTCTACGCCGAGCCGTTGTTGAAGCCCTTGATCGATCTGCCGCGCATGGCGGGGGTCGCGATCGAGATGCTCCACGAGTCTGTTGGTGCGCTGATCAACTTGGATGCCGAGGCGGCCCGCGAGACCATCAGCCGCGACGATGAGGCGGATGCTCTGCACAATCAGATCTTCCGCGAGTTGATCACCTATATGCTGGAAGACCCCTCCACGATCCGGCGTGCCACCAACCTGATCCGGGCCTCCCATGCGGTGGAGCGCTTCGCGGACCGGGCGACTAACATTGCCGAGCGTACGCTGTTCATTGCGAGCGGCAGGCTCGAGGACCTCACTTCTGAGGCATCCGGTTTGCCAGAGATCCCGGAAGCTGATGACAGCGAGGTCGCCGCGTAGTCTGTCTTGAGCTGTCCGGGACGTTGCCTACGCTGCCGATTCAGGATGATGAGAGAATTCCCTCCGCACTGTGGAGGGAATTCTGCCTTGACAGGGAAGCGATCCGTGTTGTGGATGTCTACTGGCTGCTACAGCAGGCTCAGGGACCCCGCAGCCAGATCTGTAGCGCGCCCGGTTCTCGATTCGCCCACGCGAAGTAGGGAATCGCTGTGAGTTGCAGCGCCGACAGAGCCCCTTCTGGTGGTGCAGCCGCTTGATACGGAGAGGCCGTCCACGCGGCATCGATGGCGACGGCTGATGCAGTTCCTTCGATCACCTGAACTCCCCCCAATCGATCGGCGCGGAAGCTGCTTGTGAGAGCCCCGTCGGGGGGCAAGATGATGTCACGGAGGTCGTATTGGGGATGATCCACGCCCTCCAGGCAGTAGAGCAGGGGGCCACGGAAGAGGGCTGTGCGACCGGTATTCTCCAGGATGTGTGGGTGTGCCGTGATCCGGCGGACGGCCATTGGCATCTGGATGCAGACAGCATCTCCCACCGACCACGTACGCTCGATTGTGGCGTAGTGGCCCGGTTGTACTTCTGCGGCGTAAGGCGTGTTGTTGACACTGATTGTGGGCCGGTAGCGCTCTTCCTGTGTGTTGCACCACCCTGGGATACGTACGTTGAGCGTGAACGTGGCCTCGGTGAGCACCTCAATTGTGACAAGCCCATTCCAGGGATAACGTGTCCGCTGGACGATCTGCAGCTGCGTGCCGTCGGGCAGCGTCAGTTGGGCCTCATTGGCAGCGTAGTGGTGAACCCATACCGTTCCGCCGGTAACGCCATACAGCATTCCGGGGAAGGCCGCCAGGGTCCTGGAGATATTGGTGGGACAGCAGGCGGTGCCGAACCAAGGCTGACGCCGGTAGATCTCGCCACCTGGCTCAGCCTGCCCGTCGTTGGCGAGCGGGTTCACGTAGAAGTAGGTTGTGCCCGCCAAGGAGATGCCCGGGAGGACGGCGTTGTAGAGCGCGCGCTCCATCAGGTCTGCGTAGCCGGCGTCACCGTGCAGCTGGAGCATTCGCCATGCCCACATGACGTTGGCGATGCCGGCGCAAGTCTCTGCGTAGGCAAGGGCGTTGGGGAGTTCGTAGTCTGCGCCAATGGCCTCGCCTCGGTGCCGGCTGCCGAGCCCGCCGGTGACATACGTCTGCCGAGATTGCATATGTAGCCACAGTCGAGTCAGAGCTTCGCCCAACGCTGGCTCGCCAGTCTCCGCCAGAACGTCCGCAGCTCCGGATACAAGATATGCGGCTCGCACGGCATGTCCTGTGAGGCGGTCTGTCTCGCGCAGGGGTTGGTGGTCCTGGTGGTAGGCACTGCTGCCGAGCAGCCCGTGGCCGCGAGCATCAACGAAGTAGGCGGCCTGTTCGAGATAGCGCAGCTCGCCTGTCGTACGACTCAATTCGACCAGCGCCATTTCGATCTCTGGATGTCCGGGAACCCCCGGTCTCTGGGCCTCCCCTGGCCCGAAGGTGTCGCAAATTAGGTCTGCGAAGCGCCGTGCTGCATCCAGAAGTCTGGTGTTCCCTGTGGTGCGGTAGTGCGCTATGGTCGCATGGAATAGGTGCCCGGCGCAATAGAGCTCGTGCATATCGCGCAGGTTGCTCCAGCGTTCCGCCGCGCGGTCAAAGGTGAAGTAGGTGTTGAGATAGCCGTCGGGTTTTTGAGCTTCGACGATCAAGTCAACGGTACCCTCGAGCAACTGCTCGAGAGCAGGATCATCCGTGGCTGCGAGACTCCAGGCCGCCGCCTCGAGCCACTTGTAGACATCGCTGTCGTTGTAGTAGCGTCCCTGGAAGCCAATATCCAGCCTTCCCGCCGCCCGGCGGAAGTTGTCGAGCCTTCCGGTGCTCTCCAATTGCTGATACTGCGCTGGCAGCGTGACCTCGCGGTTGACCGCTAGCCTGGGGGCCCAGAAGCTGTCGGTCAGCGTGACCGCTGTCAGCGGGACCGGCTTCAGCTCCGCATGGGAGCTGTGTTCTGTGTCCACGACGCATGCCCTGGGTAGGTCGGGCGTTCTTGCCATTCACGTTCTCCTTGCTGGTTGTCCCAATGCTACTGATGCATTCTACTGCAGACACGTGCCCGGCGCAACCGGGTGTGTTTCAGAATGGGGCGAATGCGCAGCGCGGGTCCGGCGCCGGACGTCCAGTGTGCAGTTTGCCTATTCTGCGACACGCGCGCGCGTACCGGAAATCTGGCGACTTGGCGAAACCGGCATTCGGGGTGAGGGGATCGACGATGGTTGCCTGGGCACACATCTTGTGTCCGTGCGCCTACGTGGTGCTGCCAGCGAACCCAGGGGTCCGCAAGGTACTTCGCTATGCTGTCCTGTTCACGATCATGCTTCCATGACCCACTACTAGTGACACGCTGCCGGAAACCTATATGCGCATCCCAGGACAAGATCCTTCGCTCTCTTGCTGAAGGAGGGAGGGAGCTTCGGCAAGCCGCTCAGGATGGCACTACTTGCGGGTCTTTGCAGCCTGAGCCGCGCGGCTCTCGCGCGGCGGTGGTGATCAGGGTAACGGTTCCGGTCCAGGTGTTGTTCAGATCTGTGGGCCCTGCCCGAGGCTGGGGCTTGTCGCGGGGCTGTGCTATAATGTGAGCGTCACCCAATCCCAGGACATTGACCATGATCGATCGCGCTCGCTTCACATACGCTGTGTTCGCCGGCATCCTGGCAGTCGCCGTGTTGGCCGTCATCACAGTTATGTCGTCCAGTGCTCCCGGCGATCTGAGTATGGGGTTGTTTCTGGCCGCGATGATCCTCTTTTCCACCGCGTACAGTGTCCAGCTGGGCGGTGCTGTGGTTTCTCTGATGCCGATGACGGTCGCCGCTGCATACCTGACGATGGGCAGGGACCCGGCGCTCTGGACGGTATTCCTTGGCCTGCTTGGGCAAGCCGGGCTGCGGCACCTGCGCGGGTATTGGCGTCCTGAGATGCGTGAGCCGCAGGGTCGTGCGCTCATTGAGCGCACGGCGATCAATGTGGGTATGCACTGCTTCGGTCTATTGGCCGGCGCTGCCGTGATCGAGGCCCTGGGCGTTGGTGTCCCTTTGTTGTCTCTCAATGGTCGCGTCGCTGTTCGCCTGCTACTGGGCGAATTCGTCTACCTTGGTGTGAACTACCTGCTTGGAGCTTTCTACATCGCAGGTCACGGCAGCGCCGCCCTGCGCGACTACTTACAGTCTCTGCCGCGTCTGAGCTTGTACGAGGGACTCCCCATACTATTCGCCCCTCTCTTTTCCCTCATCTACGCAGAGCTTGGCTTTGGATGTGTTGTGCTCTTCGCCCTGGCTCTGGCGACAGCATCGCTGATCAGCCACGGTCTCTCTCAGGCGCAGCAGCGGCTGCAACGCCGTGTGGCTGAGTTGGCCTCGCTCCAGGCCGTTGGCCAGACCTTGAGCGCCAGTCTCGATGTCGAGACGGTCGTGACTGCTATCTATGAGCAGGTGGGCAACCTCATGCCGGTTTCTTCCTTCTACATTGCCCTCTACGACCCTTCCCTGGACGAAGTAGCGTTTCCTGTCGTGATTGAGGACGGCCAGCGCCAGCTGCAGGTGATGGCCAGGCGTGGTCGCAATGGACTTACGGAGCACATCATTCGGACAGGACAGTCTCTCCTGTTAGCAGACAACGTGGAAGAGCGCGTCGCCGCGCTCGGACTGAATCATATCGGTCGCCCGGCGCGGTGCTGGCTAGGAGTGCCGATAAAGGCCGGTGATGAGGTGCTCGGCGTCTTGGTCGTCCAGTCCTACGACCATTCCCGGCTCTACGACCAGTCTCACCTGGTGATCTTCCAGATGATAGCAGCTCAGGCGGCGGTTGCGCTGCAGAACGCGCGGCTCTATGAACGCACGGATGAGGCTCTGGCCCGCCGAGTTCAGGAACTCGACTCAGTTCTGCGCACCACGGAAGACGGTGTCCTGCTGATGGATCTGGATTTTCGCGTGTTGGCTGTGAATCGGGCACTTGTCGACCTTGTCGGGATTGCCCAGAAGGATCTCGGTCGCCATCCCATTGATAGCCCGCGTCCTGCCGGGGAGTCGCTGATCTCACTGGTCCACTACACACTCGAGGGCTTGGTGTCGGACACCGAGCGTCTGCTGACCGGGGCTGTTGATCAGATACAGGACGGTGTGGTATTTGCACCAAGCGGACCTCACGCTGAGCGAACACTTGTACCTGTACGCGGCAATGCGGGAACCATCGTCGGGTGGCTGCTGGTCTTCCGGGACCTTACAGAGGAGCTGGAATTGCAGCATCTTCGTGAGGATATGATCGACATGCTGGTCCACGACTTACGCTCTCCTCTATCGCTGGTCATGGCCAGTCTCTCGATGCTGGGCGACGTGACCGAACAGAGAGATGCCGATCAGACGGCCCGGCTCATCGGTATATCCCAACGAAGCAGTGAACGCATGTTGACGCTTATTGATGAATTGCTCGATATCAGCCAGCTCGAGCGGGGTCAGTTGCCGCTGAACGTCGAGTTGACCTCGGTGGGCGCTCTGTCTCGAGAGATAGCCAAGCGCTATCTGGCTGCAGCGTCAGCGAACAACATCGCGCTACGTACTGAGGCGGAGAATAACCTTCCGGTGGTCTTCGTGGATCGCTCGTTGATGGGCCGTGTGCTGTCGAACCTGGTGGACAACGCCCTTAAGTTCACACAGGATGGTGGGGAAGTGACGATGAGGGCGGAATCAGGCGGGGAGGCGCGACCGGATCAGATTACCGTTAGCGTTGTGGATACGGGCCCAGGTATCCCGCTTGAATGGCGAGGCCAGCTCTTCGAGAAGTTCCAGCAGGTCCCCAATATCCCAGGGAGGCGCAGGGGAACCGGGCTCGGCTTGCCATTCTGCGCGCTGGTCGTGGAAGCCCATGGTGGGCGAATCTGGGTGGAGAGTGAAGTGGGCAAAGGGAGCTCGTTCTACTTCTCTCTGCCGATTCCAGCCCGAAGATGATGCGTCCGCGTAGTCGGCGACGGTGACGCGTCAGTTCTGGAGCACGGTCTCGTAGCTCTTTCTGACCAGTGTCATCAGT
>CBFCZM010000103.1:0-8260 GCA_965602565.1 uncultured Anaerolineae bacterium | reverse complement strand
GCAGCGGGTTTGGCGTGACGTACGGCCCGGTGCGCGCCGAAGACCTGCCGGCCTATCTTGAAACACACCAGGTGACGCCGGAGATGCGCAGGGTCCACTTCACCATGCGGGACAGAGTGACCCTGGTACCGATCGAGATGGTCCACGTCATCCTCCCACTGATTACCGCCGCGCTCATACTGTATGCCGCCAGCGGACCAATCTTCGCCGCGGCAGCCGCCGTGGCAATCCTTGCAGGTGCGGCCTTGTTCCCGATCCTGCTGCCGTGGCTGCCCACGCGCGATTTCAGCAGCCAGGGCTTTGTACTTGGGGGGCTCGTAGTGCTACCATTCATCGTCGCTGCCCTGAGCGGCGAGGCAACTTGGCTGCAACGCATCGGCGGGGCACTGGCATTGGGTCTGGCCCTCCCCCCGGTGACGGCCTATCTCTCATTGAACTTCACCGGCGCGACGACCTTCACATCCAAGACTGGTGTGGAAAGGGAAATGGCAACTTACGTCCCTGTGATGGCGTGGCTGTTCGGCAGCGGCGTCTTCATATGGATCGTAACCACCGCGCTGCGGTGGCTTCACATTGCTTAAGGAGCAGATATGGCAATCCCGACAATATGTTGCGCCGAGACAACGTGCGCCTGCGGCCAATCGACAGACGCCGGCTTCGTGCAAGTTGGCGGCTGCGGCGCCGACGACGACTCCGCCGATGGCGGCGGCTTCGTCGCCGTCAGCCTACTCAACACATTGGCATTCAGCGCCGAGCGATGCATCAACTGCGGCATGTGCAGCGCAGTCTGCCCCCACGGTGTGTTTGTGACGGGAGAGAGCATCGTGCGCATCGTCCGGCCCAATGCGTGCATGGAGTGTGGAGCGTGCCAAATCAACTGCCCGGTTGGGGCGTTGCAGGTTGATAGCGGCGTCGGCTGCGCTGCGGCGATGATCAATGCGGCGTTGCGGGGACTGCCCGAGCCCACGTGCGGCGGCGATGGGGAAAGCTGCTGCGGATAAGCATAGCTACATCGATGGCAAATCCCGTGCCCCCGGCGCTGACCCCTTGGCGTCCGGGGGCTTTCGCTTCAGGCGGGGCAAGACGCGTCCGGTCCGAGCCATATAGGCACGATAGGCGTCGCCGAACTGCGCCACCATCATTCGCTCTTCCCGCGGCACACGCTCCAGGTAGACCACCATACAGGTGAACAAGCCAGCCGGACCCACAATCCAGTTGTGGAGCATCAGCACCTGAGCGATAGCCCATAGCCAAAGAGCGGCATAGATCGGGTGGCGGATGACACCGTAGATGCCGCGCGTGATGAGTTCGTGCTCCTCGCGGAGCTCCAGGGTCATTGACCAATTGCGGCCGAGATCCGTATAGGCACGCGCCATAATCAACAATGCACTGGCAAACAGCAGGGCACCCACCCATCCGGTCAGCGCCGGCAGGGCAGTGTCAGCGAAGTCCAACCAGGATGTGAGTCCGTAGACCATGGGCAGTAGCTGCATACCCAAGAAAGCCGCAAACGAGAGGATGCTGTTCAGCATCGAACCGCCAGGCTCGGCAATCGCATTCCGTTTGGTCTTCAAGCGCCGCGGCCCCAGAATCGCGAACCAGTAGATCATCAACCCGGCGATGAACATCCGTATGAAGACTCGATTGACCATTGTTTCCCCAGGAATGACTATGCTTCGTAAGCCTCACAACTGCGCGTCGGTCGGGGTGAGTCGAAGGTCTCTACGCGGCTAAGCCTCGGTTGCGTCAGACTGGTACTTCGCGAGAATCTCCTCGGCCACTGAGTACACGCGCGCGACAAGCTCCGGCGGACCCAAAGCCACGGCTTCTCCCCCTTGACTGAGAATCCACCCCGTCGCCCAGTCAAGATTAGCCACCTGCATGATGACGTTGATGGATCCATCCTCGAGATCGACGATCTCGGTCCAATGCCCCATCCGTTCACGCACGTGGGGCGCGATGGACGCAGCCACATGCACAGCCACAGTGTAGCGGTCATCGAACTGCATCGCCTGGTCCAGATAAGCTTTGGCTGAGAAGTCACCGGGAATCGTGAACCGGTGCTCCAGCCGCTCGACGTTCTCCATGCGGTCCACCCTGAAGGTGCGCATCGCCTCGCGCAGATGGCAATACGACACCAGGTACCACAGCCCCCAGCGGAATGACAACGCATAGGGGTCTACCTCGCGACACGTCGTCTCCAGGCTGAAATCCCGGTACGACAAGCGGGCACTACGGCGTGACCCCACGCACTCGCGCAGCGTCTGGAGCGTGTCACTCCAGGGACGGTAGTCCCGCGCCGCCAACCCACTGACTACAAAGTCCTGTTGAGCCTGTGCGACCTCGCGTCGCAGGTCGTCGGGGAGCACGTTGTCAAGTTTGGCGGTCACAGCCGTCACAGCGTCCTGATATACCTGGCCCCAGACCTCCTCCACCAGATGAGCGCCCATATAGAGCACCGTGGCCTCTTCAGCGGTAAAGACCAGAGGCGGCAGCTTGTAGCCGCGCATCAACGAGAATCCGCCATAGGGACCGCGCTCGGAATAGATGGGAATGCCCATCTCCTCCAGCATCCCCATATAGCGATGCACCGTCCGCTCCGAGACATTGAGCTCGTCGGACAGTTCCGCAGCCTTCCACTGGGGCTTGGACTGCAGCAGCATAATGAGGGAGATCAGGCGTGTCGCTACGTTGGCCATAGTACCTACATTATAGCTGCGGGAGGCATAAAGAGAACAGCACAACTAGGCCCCCAGACTCGCCAAGAATCCGGGGGCCAGAACTGGATCGAAGTACCGGATGCTACGCGGCAAACACCGCCATCGCCGCCGCAACGCCCGCGCCCCGCTCGAAGGTATACCCGCACCCGGCAAGGCCGGTCTCGATGGCGCCGATGGTGGCCAGGAGATCCCCCTGCGAGACCGAACCCATATGGCCAATGCGGAAGTACTCGCTCTTGATCTTCGGGTGGAGTCCACCGGCCAGCACGACACCGGCGGCCTTGACGCGGGGCAACAGGTCCTCTTTGGTGACGCCCTCCGGGAACCGCGGCGCCGTCATCGTGGTGGCCGTGGCATCATCGGAGACGGGCACCTGACCCAGCCCCAGTGCCTCGATGGCAGCCTTACACGCTCGGCTGACCAGCGCGTGGCGCTCGAAGCGTGCCTCCATCCCCTCCTGAAGGATGAGGCCCAGACTGACGTTCAGCGCAGCGATGAGATTCACTGCCGGTGTGCCGAAGTAGCCCGCCCTGAGACCCTCATAGGCCTCCATGATCGGCAGCCAGTTGGCCCAGTCGGCGTAGTAGTTGGTCACAGGGGATGTGCGGGCGTGGAATGTATCCATGGCGCGCGGGCCGGCAACCACCAGCGCCAGTCCCGGCGGCGTGCCAACGGCCTTCTGGGAAGCGGTCAGCGCGACATCGACGCCCCAGTCGGCCATCCGCAGCGTCTCGCCGGCAACAGAGCAGACACCATCCACAATGATCAGCGTGTCATAAGCACGCGCCAGCTTGGCCAGGCCCTCAACATCCGTGACGACACCCGTCGACGTATCCACATGGGTGACGGTCATAAGCTTGTAGTCATCCGCCGCCAAAGCAGCCGCGACCGCATCGAGCGTGGGGCGATCTCCGATATCCGCGCGCACGTGCGTCACCTCGGCCCCGTAGCGAGAGAGGAGGTCTCCGTAGCGGTCGCCGAAGTAACCCGTGTTGACAACCAGGGCCTTGTCGCCAGGCTCCACCAAGTTGGCGCCGGCAAGGTCCATCGCCAGGGTGCCCGACCCCGCCACGACAAAGGGCTGGCCATCGGGACAGAGGAAGACATCGCGCATGCGCGCCAGCGCCTGGCCAAAGGCCTCAATGAAATTCGGGGCAATGTGGCTGGTCGTCGGCGCCCCCATCGCCTGCATCACGGCGGGCTCGAACTCGATTGGTCCGGGGATCATCAGCAGTCTGCGGTCTTTCATCGTTGTTACTCCTCATACAGCGTAGTGAAGCACGTCTCGGGTTGTACCAGAGCGTGTGCAAAGCGCAAATCCGGGAAACGCACGTCACCGGCGACTCGACGGCTAGTGCACAATCTCCAGCTCAACCAGGACACGGTCGCCGCTTCGCTCACCGATTGTAGTAATGTCCAGGGCCAGCGATCCGACCCGGTCCGGACGAATGACCCAGGTCGTGCTGGCGCCCGACTTCGCGGGAATCGTCAGCGGGGCCGGCGCCACCAGCGTGACGAATCCTTCGTCGTCCGGCAGCTGCCAGGTCACAGACTCCGCTGCATCCGCGGCGTTGTACACACTGAGTGTGAGCGTGATCGCCTGCCCGACCGTGGCCTCGCCAGAGGTGTCCACATCCAGGGCAAGGTCCTGCGACACGACCAGGGGCAAACTCGCGGCACCGATTGCTCCATCCAGCGTCGTAGCCAACACCGTCACCTGCCACGTGGTGAGGCTGTCGGCCAACTGCAGATCCAGAGCAAACCGGCCCTGGACATCGGTCCTGGCGTCAGGGTCCCAATACAGGGTCTCCGGGAAGATGTGTCGTAGCGGATAGGGCTCCGCCGGCAGCGTGGGTTCCGCAGGCGCGGTTGCCGTGGACGCCGGCGTTGGCGTCGCCAGCAGGGCCGTCGGCTCCACCTCCACGTCCTGCGGACCTTTCGTGGGCTCTTCAGTCGTATCCATCTCCGCGGTCGCCGGGGCCTCCATGGCGCCAGCACAGCCTGAGAGCCATCCCAGCGGACCGACATAGAGCGTCGGATTCCCAGCCGCTTTCGCCAGATCGGAACGCAGCGCAGGCACTGTCGGCGCAGTGACCGCCAGGATCGCCAGAACAAGCGCGAGCGCAGTCGTGGACCACCCAACTCCGAGCGCACGCTCCACCAATAGCGCCTGCCCCTCAAACAAGGTGGCGAGGATGAGCAACAGGAACGTGGCGACCAGTAGAATCAGCGTGCCTCCATCGGGCTCAGTGCCGCTACTCGCCAGCCCCAGGGTCAGCCCCGCCAACACCAGGTAGACGAGCAAGAGGACGGCGAAGAGCCGTACATGAGCCCGCTTGCGCCGCCATCCATAGGCAAAGAGGATGCCGAGCAAGACCAAGGCGCCACCCAGCGCGATGAAGAAGAGCACCGCGCCCAACACCGGCAGCAGCCACCCGACAACGAGACCCACAATCAACACCGGGGCAAGTAGGACCAGGACGCCCGACGCAATGCCCACGCGCTTCAGCGCTGCGGACAGTAGGTTGGTGCGGCGCAGGTACTGCACGACGGTAGTGATCACCAGGACGGGCAGGACTGAAAGAACCCCGTGCAGCCATCCGGCCAGCCGTTGGCGAGCCGTCGCAGCACCATCAACCGGCGTCAGCACGGCCTGCGCCCGTAGGGAAGCATCCACAACGGGAGCCCCGGCCCACGCCGCCTGTGCTGCCAGATCCTGTGCCGCCTGCGGACCATCCGACCCGTCCAGCAGAGACGGAAGCTCAACTCCGGCGATCTGGCCTCGGCGCGCCAACATCTCCTCATTGATCAGGACGTAGGCGCGGGCAAAGCCGGCGGGCAGGCTATCCAGGGCATAGACCGACGCGTCGACTACAGAGAGGCCCAACACCGCGGGAACCGGGTCCGCACCGATCTCGACGCCACCGGTCGTCTCAATCTCCAGATGCGCAACATCGCCCGGCAGATACCGGTTCCGGTCGGTATCGATCGTGACCTCCAGAGCCCGCGGCGGGTCGACAACAATGAGCCGCGTGTCCTGCAGTGGCTCACCCTTGGCCGGTAGCGTGGTGGCGCGCAGTTCCAGCGCGCCGACGAAGTCCGGATCCAGGTCAAGTGCGAAAATCGCGGCCCCATCCTCGACGGGGGCCGACAGCGTGGCGACCATCCTGCCGTCCTGCACGACGTCCAGATAGACGGGATCCGCAGTATCGCCCGGAACCAACGCCGTTGCCTGCAGCGTCTCGCCCACCTCGTAGATGGCCCTAGCCGTGTGCAATAGCAGGGCTTGCGTGGCCGCATCTGCGCCCAGGTACAGCGTGGTTCTGACCTCGTTGCCACCGGCATCCCGCGCCTCGACAACCAACTCGGTGTCGCCGGATGGGATCAATTGTAGCACCGCCAAACCAAAGGCATCTGTCGACAGCTGGTACAGCTCGCCTTCCGCCGTCACGGCAAGCTCGGCAGCGGCAGGCCGGCCATCGGGAGTCGTGATCATCACAAACACGTCGTTCTCAACGCCCGGCTTCGGTACGCCACTCTCGGGCATCGCCCGTACCAGCAGGGGCACCCGGTTCACAGGGACGGCCTGCCGGATGCCGGCAACCTGTCCCGCCGAATCCACAATCTGAGCTTCCAGCACCAACTGTCCATCATCGAGATCCGAAGGAAGATCAAGGCTGAGCTCCGCGCGCCCTTGCCCGTCCGTAACACCGCGGGATTCAGCGACGGACCGGCCGCTCACGCTCTCCTCGTAGGCTCGGAGTACAATGTCGCCGCCGCTGACAGGCATGCCGAAGAGGTATCCCGCGTCCACCATGACAGTCAGCAGATCGCCGGGTGCATAGTAGGATCGATCCGGGGTCACGGCGACCCTGAACGCCGGCCAATCATAGTCCTCCACACGCACGACGCGTTCTGTCATCGTGTCGCCAAGCGCCGTGCTGAGCACGTAGGTCCCTTCGTCGGCCTCTGGTGGCAAGGCGCACCGCCATGTGCTGACGCCATAGTCCGAGAGGGACACGGCATCCCGGCAGAGCGTCTCCCCGCTTGCCCCAGTCACACGCCACTCCGGTGCCTCTCCGCTCACCGGGCGCAGGGTCGCTGAATCCAACACGAGCGCGCGCATCTGGATGGTCTGTCCCGGGCGGTAGGCCGGTTTGTCGACCATTACGTAGATCTTGTAGGCACGTGCGATTGCGACCCTCTGTTCGAGACGCTTCACTCCCGCCGTGGAGCTGGCCTCGATGACGAGGTCCGCTTCTCCCTCAGGGATCTCGGGGACGGTGAAGGCGGCATTGACGGTGCCGAGATGATCGGTCTCACCTTCGTAGAGCGGTGCCAGTACGCCAGATTCGGTCAGCAGGTTGATGATGACACGCGCCCCGGCGACAGGGGAGATCGCGCTCCCCAGCGCAGCGCCGCCCGGCTCCGCGGCGGCAGCTTCCACCGTCCGCACGATCACGCGGAGCGATCCCTGGCTACCCGGCGCCAATCGGGACTCGCCGAACACCAACACCTCTTGAGCAGCGGCCGGTGCCGGCAGGCTGAGAACACGATAGGTGGCGAGGGAGAAGGCCAACACCACTATCGCCAGCGCGGCCTGCACGACCCGCATTCGCTGGCCCCAGATCCGCCACAGCCAACCGGGCCGCTCACGGCGCTCTAGCCGCTGCCGCAGGATGGCGCGGATGCGGCCATCGGCCTCTCGCGACAGCTTCACCGGGGACAGAATCGAGTCCAGGGTCTGACTCAGTCCCTGGCCCAACGCGCGCAGCGCCGCCAGTTCCGCCGCACATTGAGGACAATGCGCCAGATGAGCGTCAACCTGGCGTGCTTCTTCCGCACTCAGTTGACCATCAACGTAGGCCAGCAGTTGCTCGCCGAGATGCGATTGACTCACGGTTCTTGCTCCCCCAGCTCTGCGAGGACCAGCTGCAGCTTCTTGTGGGCGTTGTAGAGCCGCGACTTGACGGTTCCCAGGCGCAGCCCGAGGACAGCCGCGATCTCGTCGTAAGCCAGCCCATCCCGGTAGCGCATCAGGACCGGCAGCCGATGGGTCTCCGGTAGTTGATCGACGGCTCGCCACAGCGCTGTGGCGGACTCACGAACGATAAACACGCGCTCCGGGCGCTCGCTACCGGGCATCGGCAACCGCTCCAGCCCCTCCTCCAGATTGTCCCACTCCGCGGACGGGGGAACCTTCCGGCGCAGACGCATCCGCGCGCGATTCAGCGACACGCGATAGAGCCACGTCTCAAATCGAGCAGGGCCGTGGACATCATAGTGCGGAAGTGCCTTGAGCAGATCGAGGAAGACTTCCTGCACGGCATCCTCTGCCTCCTCACGGTTGCGGAGCACAGAGAACGCGACGCGGTAGATGTAGTCTTTGAAGCGATCATACAGTGCTTCGAAGGCCCTGGGCTGCCCCCGCTGGAACCGCAGGATCAAGTCCTCCGTCGGCACGCCGCCGGCCTGAGCCGCTGCAGAGCTCCCGGTCAGGGCAAAGACCCAGGCAGCGGCACGACGCACGACATCCGCCA
>CBFCZM010000102.1:0-8267 GCA_965602565.1 uncultured Anaerolineae bacterium | reverse complement strand
CCAGACGACAGGCCTTCCAGGATCCCCGTAGAACGCACCGCTCCCGGGTGATGGCGAGGACCTGGATGATGGTTCCTGTTTGGATGCTGTTCAGATGCCTACGTCCCGAATCGGTTGCTTGCGCATCTCGGGGACTGACTTATCCTGAGTTGCAGCGACCCAACTGGTCGTGACAGGAGGACTGACCTATGGCAAGAGCAGCAGCGAAGTACGATATCACGAAGGACGATCTCAGTTGTTTTGGCGGCAAGGGGCCGGCCTTTGTTACCTTTGGCGAGGTGATGGTTCGAGACACCCCCGCCGATAGTGAGCGTCCGGAGCGCACCCGCATGGTGCATCTTTCGATGGCGGGAAGCGAGTACACGCTGGGCATGGGGTTGGCGCGCTTGGGTATTCCTTCCGGCTTCATCACCCGGGTGCCGGCGAACCCCTACGGCTTCATGCTGCGCAACACGGCCCGGGAGAACGGCGTGAACACGGATCACATCGTCTGGGCCCCGAAGACCGAACCTATCGGACGGTTCATCTACGAGATTGGGCGGACGCCGCGCAAGAACACCGGTGTCTACCAACGCCAGTTCTCGGCCGCCTCGCGCCTGGATGCCGGGATGGTGGATTGGGCCGCGGCGCTGACGGACTGCCAGCTCCTCCACACCTCGGGGATCACCTTCGGCCTGGCGACGCATAGCGGCTACACCCGCAACTATCTGCGCGCCGCGTTTGAGGAGGCGATCCAGAACAAGCCGGTGGGCTGTCTGGTGGGTCTCGACTACAATTACCGGTCGACCCTGTGGAGCGCCGACCAGGCGCGCGATGCGATGACACCGATCCTTGTCGACCACGTCGACATCCTTATCACGTCGATTGAGGACATGGCCAAGATCTACGGCCTGGACTGTGGGCAGTACTCCGCGCAGCAGATCGTCGACGGTGAGTTGGGCCACATCGAGGATGAGGACATTCAGGCTTTCGCTGCCGAAATCCACAAGCGCTTCAACACCAAGGTCGTAGCGATCACCATCCGCTACCCCGATACCTTCGAGCAGCATCGCTGGGAGTCCGCCGCAACCGACACCGAGGGGAACTTCTTCCGTTCGCCCGCCGTCAAGCCGATCACGCTCTGGGACCGCTTGGGTGGCGGTGACACCTGGAATGCCGGCTTCTATTACGGCTTGCTCAGCGAGGGCTTTACCGCCGAGGGTATTGAGAAGGGCGTTCTGGTCGGTGACGCGGCGACGCGCATCAAGCAGACGTTGATGTTCGATTTGCCCATCGTCTCCAAGGACGAGGTGCAGTCACTGATGAAAGAGGATATCCTCGGCGGCGGCAAGCGGACGTCAAGGTAGTAGCATATAGACGTTTGGCCGTTCTAGCGTCTGAACGTCAAGATACATAGGGGGATCTACGTGAACAAGACTCAGAAGCTGGATCTCATACGCTCGACCGGCGTGGTTGCCATCATGCGGGCGCACAGTTCCCACCAGCTGATTGCCTCTGCCGATGCCATCAAGGCTGGCGGTGTGCGGGTGATTGAGGTGACGATGACGACGCCGGGGGCGCTGGGGGTGATTGAGGAGGCCACCCAACGCTACGGTGACGAGGTGCTCTTCGGCGCGGGGTCGGTGCTAGACACCGAGACGGCGCGCGCCGCGATCCTGGCCGGGGCCGGCTTTGTGGTAGCCCCAACGCTCAAAGTGGAGATGGTAGAGCTGTGCAATCGCTACAGCATCCCCGTGATGCCCGGCATCATGACCCCGACAGAAGCCTTGACTGCCTGGGAGGCCGGGGCCGACATGGTCAAGCTCTTCCCGGCCAGCTTCGGCGGACCGGCGATGATCAAGGCCATTCGTGCGCCGCTGCCGCAGCTTGAGATTGTGCCGGTGGGCGGCGTGAGCCTGGATACCGCGGCTGAGTTCATCCGCATGGGCGCCGCCGCGTTGGGCGTGGGCAGCAGCCTCGTCAACCAGAAGTTGCTCGACGCCGGAGATATGGACGAACTGGAACGCCGCGCTGTGGCGTTCATCGCCGCGGTGAAAGAGGGCCGCGCAGGCTAGTGCAGTCGGCGTGACGTAGTTGGCGGCAAACAGACAGCTGGGGCACGGTCACCAGACTGTGCCCCAGCTGCACGCCTGTCCCTCCGTGACTGTGCCCGGTCAGATGACCAGGCACAAGCCCCGACTGCAGTAGAGTGACCACTCTGGTCATTCGCTCGTCCCGCTGTCGGCCTCCCGGCAGTATGCTGGCGGCACCGGATAGGGTGGCCCCAACCAACACTCCAGAGGTCTGTGACGGTCTCGCGAGATGGCTAGGTGGCGGATGAAGACCACGCCGCGGATCTCTTTGAGTTGGTGGGCTGGATCCAGTGCTGGTGGTTAGCACTCCCGATGACGATCTCGGACGAGCGGGTCGTGACCTGGATTGAGTTGCGTCAGGACTGATCGATCCGGGTGAGGACGCGCTCCAGGCGGATGGGGTCGCGTCCCAGATAGCGAGCCAGGTATCTACCGGCTCTCAGTAGGAAGCCGTGGCCGTCCTCGGGACGCAGACCGGCTGCGCGCAACAGCGCCGCAGGGATGAGTTCATCTGTCGGGACATCGCGGTTGTCCAGCAAAGTACGCAGGAAGTCAGGAGAGGCCGTGATCTTCTTGATGGCGTCTTCGTCGCAGACGGTGATGCTGTTGAGCACCATCGGCGGCTGGGGCGGGAATCCGTAGACGTAGGCTGATGTCTCATTGAGCCGGTAGCCCACGGAGACGACCGCGATCTCCACCGGGATGACCCGGTTCTCGCGCTGATCCTTGATGATCTCCTCGGAGCGTGGATCACCCGGCGTTACGGTCACGGCCAGGTTGCGGAGGAAGGGATCGTCCTGGAGGCTGATGTTGTAGACCAGGCCGATGACCTCGGCCTGTCCTTGCTGGATAGGGGCGCTGACGAATGTGCCAAAGGTCGGCACCTCCGGTTCTGGAATGCGCGATGCGACGACGAAGCCGCGGATGTCCGCGCGCAGCACGTTGCCGATGGTGATGGTCTGGGCGGTCGCGGTCATAGGGTCTCCTTGCGAGTGATGCTATTTCCGGCCCAGCAGCAGCTTGTGCCTGGCTTTGTTGGAGGGTTGGGCCAGGATGCCGAGGCTGAGCAACTCGCGCTGGATCGCCTGTTCCAGCGCTATCTTGTCTTGGGTTGTGACCAGGGCTTCCTCGTGCGCCCGCGCGAGGACGTAGGGATAGCCGTTCAGCAGCGCACTTTGGTGCCGGAGCGCGGCTTGCAGCGCCACCATCGCCACGTCCTGGCCGGCGGCCCAAGCGGGTACCTCGATGCGCGCAATCGCCGGGCTGTGCTGTGTACCGAGATTGGCGTAGCAGAACCAGATCTCCTGTCCATCCCCCGCGTGGCGTCGGTTTGTCGCAGTCGCGCGCGTGTACCACGGTGTCCAGGCGCCGGGTGCCAGGACCCCGAGCAAGAGCTCACCATCGGAGAGCGTCTTGAGCGGATTGTCCTCTATGCGGACAGCAAGCTCATCCGGAGTCAGCTGACCGGCCCACAGCAGGTCCAGCAGCGGTCGTCCGCCGGGCCGATCTACGTAGCCGACCGGGATACCGCCTGTCTTCTGTACGTTGCGCAGGGCTCCCAGATAGGCGGAGAAGTGCGTGCTGGTCCGGTTGCCGAGCTCGACATATGGCCAGAGCAGAGGCCCGTCTGAGAGCGCGAAGACCAGGTTGGCAGCGCTGCGCCCTTCCTGCTCGACAAGATCAGCCAGGACCTCCATCTCCTTGACCATACGCTCCACGCCCAGCGTCTCCCCGCCGATCAGATACCCTTGATCGTCGTGAAGATCTGCCTCGTCGTAGCGCAACCACTCCCGCGTGTGCACGTCGGGGGAGTTGCCGTCATAGCGGAAGATCAGGGCCCCGACCTGAAGTAGGTAGTAGAGGATCAGTGCGTGGCGATCAGGGTAGATCTGCGAGCCATCCACGCCGATCACCACCAGATCCGCCAACGGGATATCCTCAGTGGGGCGCTGGCGGTTGATCTTGCCGGACGAGCAGGGAATGCCGCCATGCCAGCGGGTCGCGCCCGCACCCGCGTCTGCGGCAGCCAGCAGTGGCGCCAGGTGTGCGCGCAGTTGGTCGGCATCCGCCGCCTCGTCCAGCCAGACCTGCGCCAAGGCCAGTGCTTTACGGCGTGCTTGCCGATCTTGGGCGGTGCGATGACCGAGGATCACGATGTCTTCTCTGATGCGTTCGATACGAAGCATAGTGGCTGCATTATAGGCAAGCTGGCCACCGCCACAAGCCAGAACCGCACAGGTGAGGGCCCGTGATGGACACGCAACACGCCAAATTCGCTACATGATTTTCGTGCAGAACGTGGGGCTTCCTATTGCATGGTGTGGTAATCTGTTGTATAATGTGGGCGCTGGTGGGGTGAAATGGGGAAAGTTGGGGAATTGCCCACTTTTTCCCCAGGAAATGACCTGTTGGTGGGGAAGTCACTGCATGTTCCTAGGTCAGTTCTCCTATACGCTGGATAGCAAGGGACGGTTGACGATTCCATCTCGCTTCAGAGAGGGATTGCCAGCCGAGGTCGTGGTTACGCGTGGTATGGATCGCTGTCTGGTAGTATACCCCATTGACGTCTGGAAGGAAATCTCAGAGAAAGTCACCTCCCTATCAATCACGGATCGCCGTGCACGTTCGTTGCGGCGCCTCCTTTTCGCCGACGCGATCAACTTGGAGTTGGACCGGCAGGGCCGCGTCCTGATTCCCGATCGCTTAAGAGTGTACGCCGGGCTGGAACTCTCGTCTGATGTTGTGATCGTTGGGCTCGACAGCTTTGTTGAGTTGTGGGATCCAGAGCGATGGAGCATCCAGAACGACAGTCAGATGGCGACATTGGGAGAAGATCCGGCGATATGGGAGAGTCTCCAGATCTAGGTTCAGCGGATCAGAATCAGGTGGATGCTCGTTCGGTGCGCTCGGGTGAGGCCGAGCCGCCGCAGCACATCCCCGTTTTGGTTCACGAGGTGCTGCAAGGGTTGGCGGTTTGCCCAGGAGGAGCCTACCTGGATGCAACGGTGGGCGGTGGGGGTCACGCTGTCGCCATCCTGGGGAAGAGCGCACCTGGTGGGAGGCTGTTGGGTCTCGATCGCGACCCGGAGGCAGCAGATCGTGCAGGCAGACGGCTGCAGAACTTTGGCGACCGCGCCAGAGTCGTCTGCGCTTCCTACGTAGATCTGGTGGCGGTCGCTCAACGTGAGGGGTTTCTTCCGTTGGATGGGATCCTCTTTGATCTGGGGTACTCATCCTGGCAGATAGATGACGCGGACCGGGGATTCGCGTTCGGCAAAGATGGCCCGTTGGACATGCGGTTCGACCCTACCGGCGATGAGCCGACAGCGGCTGATCTGCTCAACCAACTGCCTGAGCAGGAGCTAGTTGCACTGCTCCGCGATTACGGGGAAGAGCCCCGGAGTCGCCAAATCGCACGAGCTATTGTCAACGCTCGCCCATTTGCCACGACCTCAGAATTGGCTCGTGCGATTGCTGATGCTGTAGGGGGACGTTCGGGTCGCATCCATCCAGCGACTCGAGCTTTTCAGGCGCTCCGGATCGCCGTGAACCGCGAGCTTGAGTCTATTGAGAGGGTCCTGCCGGACGCGATCGAAGCCCTGAGGCCTGGCGGGCGTCTGGTCGTTATTGCGTTTCACTCGTTGGAAGACCGCATCATCAAGCGCTTTCTCCAGCAGGAATCTCGTGACTGCATCTGCTCGCCCGAGTTGCCGGTTTGTCAGTGTGATCACAAGCGCTCTCTGAAGGTGGTAACGCGCAAGCCGATCACGCCGGCCGCCGCGGAGGTTGAGCGGAACCCGCGTAGTAGAAGTGCCAAGCTCCGCGCAGCGGAGAAGATGTGAGTCGGGGCGTTCTGTGCGTTGACCGTCCATGCATAGTGTGGTGAGGTGAGCTGATGAGCGTCGCATGGCAGCAGAGCACACACGGTGTGCCACGCAGGCAGGAAGGGGTCAACCGAACGATTGTGACGATGTTCGCCGTCATCACGGTCATGGTCGCTGGTCTGGGCCTGCTCTATCTGGGTCTGGTGGCGTCTTCGGCTCATCTCTCCAGCGACATATGGCACATGCACTCGGAAATGGCTGAGATCCAGCGAGAGTGCAGCCGTTTGGAGACGGAGATCGCGCGGTTGAGCTCGATCCCGGTGCTCCAGGCGCGATCCGTGGCTCTTGGCTACCAACCGGCTGAGTTCATCGAGTATGTGGGCGTTGAGGTGGGAGCGCCGTGACATGATGCGCGGACCTGAAGCTCGTCTGCGGCTGGTGACCGCTCTATTGATCGCTGCCCTGCTGCCCGTCATCGGGCAGCTGGTACGTCTGCAGATCCTTGACCGCGACCGCTATCAGGCAGAGGTTGAGGAGCTGGTGATGCGGCCCTATGCTCTGCCGGTGCCACCGGCCGGCACGATTCGGGATCGCAACGGCGATCTGCTGGTGGGGAACATCCCGATCTACAGCGTGGGGGCGCAGATCGACCTGATCATTGATAAGCAGGCTGCGGCGGCTGAACTGGCGCCTTTGCTCGGTCTAGACGAGGTGATACTCCTGGAGAAGTTCGTCATCCGGGAGGATGAGAAGAAGCTGGAATGGGTCTGGCGCCGCCTGGCAGACGGCATTCGCGGTGACAACGCAGAGGCCGTTAAGGAGCTGAAGGAGACCTGGGATTGGCTGACGTTGGAGCCAACGTGGCAACGTTTCTATCCTGAGTCCGAGTTGGCATCACACACCCTTGGCTTCGTGAACGCCGATGGCAACGGTTACGGTATTGAGGCCACCCAGTTCCACCTGCTTCAGCCGCGACCGGCGGCCGGAATGGGGGAGGTGGATGTCCTCAAGGTCCCTCTGAGTGAGGAACTGGCCAACGGAGAGTTGCGGGCGTTTGCCGGCACGGACATCAAGCTGACCATTGACCGGACGATTCAGGCTTTTGTGGAAGGGGAACTCGATAAGGCGCTCAAGCTATATGGGGCGTCCAGTGGCACCATCCTGGTGATGAATCCTCAGACGGGCGAGATTCTGGCGTCTGTGAGTTACCCGGACTATAACCCTTCTCTCTACAACTACTACGCTGTGTCCGAGCAGGATCGGTTCATTGATCCTGCGGTGAGCGTGGTCTACGAGCCAGGGTCCGTGTTCAAGGTGTTCACCGTGGCTGCCGCGCTGGACTCGGGCAGCGTGACCACAGACTGGTCGTACTATGACAGCGGCGTCGTCGAGTACGGCGGTGTGCTGATTCGTAACTCAGACGGCGCCGGACACGGGCAGCAGAATCTGCAGGGCGTGATCAACCGCTCTCTCAACGTGGGCGTGGCCACACTGACGACGCAGTACGTGGGAGCCGATATCTTTGCCGACTACGCGCTGCGCTTTGGCTTCGGTCGCCCGACCAACGTCGGCCTGTTCGGGGAGGCAGCAGGTCTCGTGCACCTGCCCTGGGATCTGACCTGGTCGGATGGCAATCTGGCCACGAACGCGTTTGGCCAGGGCATTGCGGTGACGCCCATCCAGATGGCGACTGCGGTCTCGGCGTTAGCCAACCACGGCACGATGATGAAGCCACGCCTGATCACGGAGCGCCGGACGCCCGAGGATCAGGTTGTGACCATAACTCCCAAGGTGGTGGGGCAGCCGGTGTCGGCAGCCACGGCGGATTACGTGGTCGGTCTGATGGAGCACGCGGTGGAGACGAGCATCGTGAAGGCGCAGGTCCCGGGATACCGGATCGCAGGCAAGACCGGCACCGCGCAGATCCCGGTTTCGGGTGGCTATGACCCTGTCGAGGTCATCACGTCTTTCATCGGTTTTGGCCCTCTACCCGATCCGCAGGTCCTGATCCTGGTGAAGCTTGACCGGCCGCAAGTGGATCGCAGCGTGCGCTGGGGTACCCAGACCGCGGCACCGGTCTTCAACCAGGTGGCTTCGCGGCTCTTCGTGCTCTTGGGGATACCGCCTACTGAACCAATCGATCTCTGAACGGAACAAGATGACACAGCACCTAACTCTGGGGGCACTACTCGAAGCGCTGACGGACTGGCATCCTGGTAATCTGGAGATGCCGGTTCACCCTGTTATTGACTCCCGGATAGCTCAATCTGGCGCAGTGTTCTTTGCGCTTCCAGGGGAGCACCTGGATGGACATGACTACGTTGAGGATGCGCTGGCACGTGGCGCGGCGGCGGCTGTGGTTCAGCGGGAC
>CBFCZM010000101.1:0-8271 GCA_965602565.1 uncultured Anaerolineae bacterium | reverse complement strand
GTCATTGCCAAGAAGCTCTTTGCCTATGCAGCCCGTCGCCGTAGGCGACGCTGTCACCGAATGTGACGCAGCCGCGGCCCGGTACCCCGGGCCGTGCTGCATTTTGCCAACGCTTGGCGTCTGCCAACGCTGTGCGTTGGGCCACGCTGTGCGTTGGGCCACGCTGCGCGTTGGGCGGTGTCGGGTCGCAGGGGCTGGGTGCTCAGGTGGCCTGTCAGCCGGTCGGTCCAGGATAAGACTCTGTGCTGCTCCAGGACGGAATCCTTAGTATTATTGACATCTGTTTGAAGTTATTTGAAGTTGGTGCTTGACAAATTCAATGTATGGCGCTAGAATGGACGTAGAAGATACTCTAGTGCGCTGTGGGAGGATGTCAATGTATCAGATGCCTGGCCAGTGTCCGGTCTGTGGCGATGAGCTCTACGTGGAGAAGCTGGTCTGTGGCCAGTGTGGGACGTCCATTCAGGGAATGTTCCTACCACAGCGGCTTTCGCAGCTAACGCGTGAGCAGTGGGGTTTCGTCGAGCTGTTTGTGCGGAGCGAAGGCAAGCTGAATCGTGTGCAGGAAGAACTACATTTGTCGTACCCAACCGTGCGGAATCGCCTGCGCGAGGTGATACGCGCGATGGGCTATGAGGTCGGTGAGCAAGACGCCGAGGATCTACAGACGCAGTCGATTCTCGATGAGTTGGCCGAAGGCAAGACGTCGGTCGAAGAGGCCTTGCGGCGCTTCAACCGCTAGGCGATCCACGCACCAGTGATGTCGGCATGAGAGGTATTTGCCCGGGGAGGCGGCTGTGAGCGTAGGCAATGTTGGGAACAAGATCAAGGTCAGACTTGAGCGCAAAATGGCGCGGGTGGCAGAGCGGTTGTCCGAGCTGCAGGACGATAGCGAGCAATTGACGGCGCAGGAAGACTTAGCAGAGGAGTTGGCGGCGCTCGAGAGCGAGATCGCCGCGCTGCAGACCTCAGACGTCGAGGTCCGACCGGGTGTACGAGAGCGTCTGGATGCGCGACGTGAGCGCCTTCTGGCTCGCCAAGAGCGCCTTGAGCTGAAGCTGGACCTGCGGCATGAGCGACGTGATCGGTTGCAGGAGTCGCTGGATGAGATGCTGGTGAGGGTGCAGCAATCTGTCTCCGGGCTGGGAGCACGGGAAAGGCGGGAACGGCCCCGGCCGCCGCAGGCGCCCACGCGCAGGATGCAGGATGAACGCCGCAAGATCCTGGAGATGGTTCAGCAGGGCACGATCAACGCAGAGGAAGCCGTGCGGCTTCTGGATGCTTTGCACACTCAGGAGGAATCCGCCGATCGCACGCGTCGCCGTCCCCGGTGGGTGCGCATCCGGGTCACCGACACGAATGATAACAAGGTGCGGGTGAACCTGACACTGCCGGTGGGGCTGGTCCGCGCCGGATTGCGTGCCGGCGGGAGCATCGCGGGCGTTCAGGGACTGGACACCGCCGGTTTGGAGGAGATGCTAGACCGTGGGGAGATAGGCCACCTTTTGGACGTAAGCGACGTTGCCGACGGTGAGCGCATCGAGATCTTCGTAGAGTAGACACTGCCCTCGGCGTGTCTCATACCACGGGGAGCATTCAGGCATGCTCCCCGTTTCCGTACCAGCCTCGCACCGGCGCACATAGTACTTAAGTACCATTGTTAGAGCAGTCTAACCATGTTATGCTAGTTAGGGATAGAATGTGGTTAGTGCTTCCGATCGTCCGGCAGATACTCGATCGCGAAGAAGGGGGCTGCTCATGGTGCGAAGTAAACAGAGATCACGTCTCGTACTCTCTGTCCTTGTCGCTACGGTGGTTGCGGTGATGCTTCTCCAACCCTCTGTGACGAGCAGTGTTGTGACTGTGCGAGTGATTGTACGCGGCGAGACCCTGGCCGCGGCGCAGGCGGCGGTGGCCGGCGCAGCTGGCACGGTTGAGTCCGAGATCACGATCATCGACGCCGTCGTTGCGGATGTTCCGGCAGAGCATGTCACTGCCCTGTCTCAGGCTCCCGGCGTTACACTGGTGATGCGTGACCGGGAAGTTCGGGTATCCGCGCAAGATACCACCTACGGCGACCCTGCGAACACCGACCTAGTGCATTTCACAGAGGCGATTGGCGTTGGCGACGTGTGGGCAGCCGGCGTTCTGGGGGAGTCGGTCACCGTGGCCGTGCTGGATACGGGCATCGATCCCACGTTATCTGAACTGCGGCGCACGCGGGGAGAGGGTGGCACAGAGCGCTTCCTGGCCTACTACGATGCGATTGAGGATGTGGTCCACACACACCCCCAGTTCCTGAGTTCTCCCCGCGATCCAAACGGTCACGGCTCGCACGTCGCCGGGATCATCGGGAACGGTTCCTATGAGCACCCGGATGATGGGTATCGCGGCGTGGCGCCCGGTGCCAACCTGGTAGCCGTTCGCGTGCTGGGCGAAGAGGGGGCCGGCACTTACTCGGATGTGTTGCGCGGCCTGAACTGGGTTGTTGTGAACAAGGATCTATATAACATCCGCGTTCTGAATATCTCGATGTACTCAGTGCCGGTCGCGCCCTATTGGGCCGATCCCTACAACCTCGCTGTGATGGCAGCGTGGGAAGCGGGTATCGTGGTTGTCGCCAGCGCGGGAAACACAGGTCCAGAGCCGATGAGCGTGGGTGTGCCGGGCAATACGCCCTATATCATCACGGTGGGGGCCTTTACAGATCACCGCACGCCGGAAGATTTTGGTGATGACTACATCCCCGAGTTCTCCGCGACAGGCCCTACGCTCGACGCATTTATCAAGCCTGACGTGATTGCGCCCGGTGCGCACGTGGTCTCGCTTATGCGACCGACCGCCTACCTGCGCGACGAGCATCCCGAGCGCGGCACGACCGCACGGTACTTCGAGATGTCTGGTACGTCCATGTCCACCGCCGTCGTCTCCGGCATCGCGGCGCTGATCCTGGAGGAGAATCCTGACCTCACTCCGGATCAGGTTAAGAACCGGCTGACACAGACTGCGCGCCCCCAGGTGAGCTCGGCGACCGGCACTGCAGCTTACAGTGTGTGGGAGCAGGGCGCGGGCCGTGTGTGGGCTTCAGAGGCTGTGTTCGGCGACATCACAGGTGAGGCCAACCGGGGGATGGACATCGCGGCTGATTTGGCCGGATTGATCCACTACCAGGGCTGGACGACATTCGACGAGCAGACCGGTGAGTTTCAGCTCATCGGCGGCGGGTTCGACGGGTGGATTGACGACTACACGGCCTGGAACGGAAGCTTCGACAGCTGGGCGGACGGGTACGCTGAGTGGTCAGGGGGAGTGACGAACTGGGCGGACAGCTTTGATAGCTGGGCGGACAGCTTCGACAGCTGGGCGGACAGCACCGACCTTTATGTGGACAGTTTCGACAGTTGGGCGGACAGCTTCGATAGCTGGGCGGACAGCTTCGACAGCTGGGCCGACAGTTGTGTGGCCGACCCCGGCGCCACCGATACGTGGGATGACAGCTTTGACAGCTGGGCGGACAGTTTCGACAGCTGGGCCGACAGTTTCGATAGTTGGGCGGACTACGTGGCCTGGGTCGACAGCTTTGACAGCTGGGCCGACAGTTTCGATAGTTGGGCCGACAGCTTTGACAGCTGGGCGGATGGGACGACGGACTGCGCAGACTGGACGGACAGCTTTGATAGCTGGGCCGATGGATTCGTCGGGTGGTCGGGCGGCATCGAGACGCCGGCTGATGGTCTGACGCTCTGGACCGGCGCCTACGGCGGTTGGGATGGCGGCTATCTGACCTGGTCCAGCAGCTTCGACAGTTGGGCGGACAGCTTCGATAGCTGGGCGGATGGCTACATCACCTGGGCGAACGTCTGCGGTGTGGAGCCGGAGAGCTTTGATAGCTGGGCGGACAGTTTCGATAGTTGGGCCGATAGTTTTGACAGCTGGGCGGATAGCTTCGACAGCTGGGCCGACAGTTTTGACAGCTGGGCCGACTACATCGCCTGGGTGGATAGCTTTGACAGCTGGGCAGACAGCTTTGACAGTTGGGCAGACAGCTTCGATAGCTGGGCGGATGGCTATACCGACGATACGCGACCGGTCATCTGCCAGACCTGGGACGGCAGTTTCGACAGCTGGGCGGACAGCTTCGATAGCTGGGCCGACAGCTTCGACAGTTGGGCCGACGGAACCCCGAACCTCGCCGGAGCCTACGAGGAATGGGACGGTGGGTATACCGGCTGGGTCGGCGGATACAGCACCTGGACGGGGTCGTTCGACAGCTGGGCCGACAATACTGGGGATGCTGAGTGGGCCGCCAACTATGCGGACCTGAGCAACCGTCCCACGCTACTGTCGCCCGTTGGCATCGATATCTGGATCGATACGATGGAGTGAGGTGGCGCGCCCATCTGCGTGCGGACAAAGAGAGAGGGGGCTCACTGAGCCCCCTCTCTCTTTGTCCCAGCCAGCCGTGCAAGATCACGTGTGATCTCGCACGTGGTCTTGCACGGCCGCTTCTCCGAGACCCAGGAGAAACTCGGTGACCCGGGTGAGATCGACTTGCGCGCCGAGTTCCTCGAAAATGGTGCGGGCTCGCCCCAGCTCATCGCGGGCGGCCCCGATGTCATCAGCCCGCGTCAAAGCTTGAGCAAGCCAGTAGGCGGTTCGCCCGACTTCCGCGTAGGAACGGTTGGCCTCGAAGATTGTCCTGGCGCGCGTGAGGCGCTCCAGTGCTTCGCCCACCTGGCCGCGGGCCAGGACGAGGCGCCCGACAAGCTGGTGATAGCGTCCCCACTCCGGAGACTCTCCGTCGACCTCACCCGTGCTCTCGGTCAGCAACCCATAGCTACGCTCACTCCAGGACTGCGCCTTGGCAATCTGCCCCTGTTCCAGGTAGAGCACGCCCTGCAGCCAGTAGGCATCGATGACGTTGGGACCGGCGCTGGCCCCAACTTGGGCAAACAGCACCAGTGCTGTGTCCAGATATTGGGTCGCCTTCGCATACTCACTCTTGCGGAGATAGAGGCGGCCCAGATTCATATTGGCTTGGGCTTTCTCGTAGGGGTTCGCGATCCGCTGGGAGATTTCGTAGCTGCGCTGCAGATTCGTCTCTGCCTGGCCCCAGTCCCCGATATCGATGTAGACGTTGCCGATGTTGGTGTGGGCGATGGCCTCGCCCTCTGCGTCACCGATGGTCTGCATCGCCTCCAGGCTGGTCCGGTAGGTCTGCAGCGCGCTTTCCCAGTCCCCGCTGTCGCGCAGTAAGATCCCCAAGTTGTTTGAGGAGCGCGCGACGCCGAGCAGGTCACCCAGCCGTTCGCGGATATCCAGGGAGCGCTGAACGACCGCGGCTGCTTCCCGCCATTCTCCTTGGCTGAAATAGACGGCACCCAGGCGGTTCAGGATGGATGAGAGGACGCTGTAGTCCTCAGTCGTCTCGACGAGGGAGGCTGCGCGCTCCAGCAGTGCTTGCGCCCCGGGGAGGTCACCGTCACGCAGCGTAAGCCACCCCAGTGCACTGTAGATCCCTGCCTCGATCGCCGGCGTGCGCTCGCCGGCGTGTGCTATCTCGGTTGCCGCGGCTCTGAGCCAGGACTCGGCCTCCTCCAGGTTGCCGAGTTTGTCCGAGACCCGCCCGAGTTTCAGCATTACATCGGCACGGGCGATCGGCTCGGCAGCCGTGTGGTCGTTGAGGGTTGCCTCATAGAAGGCCAACGCCTCCTCGTACTCACCGACGTGCTGCTGAACGTCCCCGAGGCCGACCGCAGCTTGCCAGCGGGCGTCGCCGGTCTGGCCGAGATGCTGGGAGAGCTGCAGGGCGCGGCTGTAGTGGCCGAGCGCTTCGCGGTTGGCGAAGCGGTCTTGAGCGCGCTTGCCCGCCAACAGGGCGTAAAGGAGGGCCTTGTCGCGCACGCGAGCGCGGTCGTAGTGGAGGGCCAGGGCCTCAACGTGCACGTCCAGGGCGCCGCCATGGAGCTCCTCGATGCTCTCGGCGACCACACGATGTAGTTTGGGGCGCTCGTTCCGCAGGATGCTCTGGTACACTGTCTCTTGCGTCAGGATATGGCGGAACGCGTAGGTGCGGGGCCCCGCGGCGGGCCGGAGCTGCAGGAGGTCCAGGCTGGTTAGCCGGTCGATCATCGGATCGATGTTGCCGACGCGGCGCAGTCTGTGCTCAATAACCTGAAGGAGCGCTGCATCGAACTGCAGCCCGATCACCGTCGCGTGTTGCAGCAGGTACCGCAGGGCCTCCGGCAGTCGGTCCACGCGGGCCAGCATAAGTCCGCGCAGCGAGGTGGGGAAGTCCAGGTTCTCCAGTTGCGGCAGCGAGACGGCGGTCCATTTGCCGTCCTGTAGTTGGAGGACCTCATGCTCGATCAGCATGCGCACGAATTCCTCGATGTAGAACGGATTTCCCTCGGCGCGCGTGAGAATGGTCTCCACGGTGGCATCCGGGACGCCGTCGAGCTCTACGAAGCTGGACAACAGGATATGGCTCTCGCCATGCGTCAGCGGCGGGACGGCGATATGCTGGCAGATGTCCGGATCCAGGTGCGTGGTATCCAGGCCGGTGCCAGCGTGCGGGCGCATCATGATGCAGAAGAGAATCCTCCGCTCGGCCATCAGGGCCAGCAGCGACTGAAGCACCTGCCTGGACAGTTCATCGGCCCAGTGGAAGTCGTCAAGAATCAGGATCAGCGGATGGTCCTGTGCTTCGTTGCGCAACCATTCGCGGATCGCCAGGGTGGTGAGCTGGCTTGTCCTCTCCGGGCTCAAGTGCTCCCAGAGGATCTCCTCACCGTCCGGTTGGGGAAGACCCAGCAGCTGCCGTATCAGGGGCCTGAAGGGCTCGCTAACGCGGCTCTGCCACTCGTCGGGATCTGCGTAGCTGTCCAAGGCGGCCTGCAGCAGGGAGCGGAACACGCCGTACCCGGTACCCTCCGCGTACGGGAGGCCCCGGCCGCCCCAGAGCGCGTATCCATCGGGAGGGATCTGCGCCACCCATTCAGAGACCAGCCTGGACTTACCCAAGCCGGCCTCGCCGGTGACCGTGACGAGGCGGCCTCGCCGGCCCGTCAGGAAGGTGTCGTAGACCTCGTGCAGTTGCGCTAACTGCGTATCCCGGCCGAGACAGGGACCGACCATCCCCGGTACGCCACGCGGTGACGCAGGAGAGGCCCTGGTACTGAGTACCTCGTAGGTCTCGACCGGGGCGCCGACGCCCTTGACAACCACCGTCTGCGACGGAGTGAAATCAAAGAACGCCTCGGCGCGCGCATGGACGGTGCTGCTCGCCAGGATGGTCCCGGGTTGGGCGATGGCCTCCAGGCGCGCGGCTAGGTTGACCGTCTCGCCGATCACGGTGTAGGCGGATTGCTCCTCGGTACCCAAGACGCCCGCGATTGCCGGGCCGCGGTTGAGGCCGATGCGGACTTGCACCGGGGCTCCGAGCTGTGCGCGCGCGATCTCGGCGAACCCTGCCGCCGCCTGCTGCATATCGATGGCGGCACGCACGGCCAGTTCCGCGTCGTTCTCGTGGGCAACCGGTGCGCCGAAGACTGCCATCAGGCCATCGCCGGTGAAGCTGTCGACCAGACCTCCGTAGCGACGGACACAGGCAACCAACCGGGCGAGCAGGTCATTGATCAGGTTGAAAACGACTTCGGCATCCAGTGAGACCGCCAGTTTGGTAAAGTTGACGGCGTCGACGAAGAGGACCGTCACCTCGCGCCGCTCGCCGCGCAGGCGTTCCTGGTCGTGCAGTATGCCATCGGCGATGATCGGGGGGATGAAGCGGCGGAGGCGGTCGATCATCACATCGCGATCAGCCAGGTCGGCTCTGAGTTGGGCGATTATGTGGTCAGCCTGGGCCCCGGACACGTGGCACGACGGCTCAGCCTGGCCGGGGCCTGGTTGAGGATCTGCTGACACTGGGTTTTCACAGCTGTCGCTGTTCATCTGGCTCTCGCCATCGCGCCAAGCACGCGCAATGTCCGCCGGGTGACCGTCGCATTCTGATTGGATTGTATCATGGGTATGGGGGGCTAGTCAAAGAAGAGACGTAAGAGGCCGGGCGCGTCCTCGAACGGGTAAGGGGCACACTGGCCGCCTGGCGATGGCTCCTTCTCGAGTACTCGCGCCCAATTCGATACACGCTTCTCGGTCGCAAGTCGCTTGACCGGTACAGGCTACCGGTTACAATCTCAACATGACAAACGAACCGGTGTACACATACCCACGCAGAAGATGGATCCGCTACGCTATCCAGGGAATCACTCG
>CBFCZM010000100.1:0-8277 GCA_965602565.1 uncultured Anaerolineae bacterium | reverse complement strand
TGGCTTCGTAGATGTGGGAACTGTCCACAAGGCGCGCGCCGTTGCCCCACTCAGGGCTGATGACGGCCGGCAGTCCGCGGCACCCGGGGATAGGGAATGCGGCCAGAAAGCCGACCAGGTCGCACCCGGACAGCGCGGCTACGCCGGGACCCGCCTCGATGAGGTCCTGCAGCATCGGCAGCAAGATGTCGCAGTCGCCATAGCGAGACGGAAGATCCGGCGCCTGCTCGCGCAGCGCAGCGTAGCGCCTGCTGACGAGGTGAGCTGCGTCCTCCAGGTGACTTTCTGTTAGCGTGACGATCTCAAGCTTGGTCAACGTGAAACTCCTTCAGAGAATACGCGCCAGCCAGGCATGGTAGCAGCGGGTTGCTTCCTGGTCGGGTGCACTGTGGCCCGCGCCATCCTGCACGTAGAATTCCGCCTGTGCCCCGACAGCGCGCAGTTTGTCGACCACTTCAGTGGTCAGCTCAACAGGGGCATTACGGTCTTCCGAGCCGTGGAAGACAAACATGGGTACATCCTTGAAGGGCACCAGATTGGCGTCGTCGAGGAAACCCGGATGCCCCTCACCGGGGAAGTAGGTCTCGGCCAGATTCGGGATCCCGGAGAAGATAGCCAATCCGCGGAAGGTGTTCGGTGTCTCAAAGTGCGTGCGATAGACACCGTAGCCGCCCATTGAGAAACCGGCCAGGACGAGGCGGTCGGCGTCTACGGGATAGTTGGTGCAGGCATCGGCGATGGCCTCGCCGATATCTTCCTGGGCGTGATCACGTGTGTAGGCGGTCAGCGTGCCGCGCCCGAAGGGCGCGATCTGGATGAAGTCGGCCGGGGCTGCGTAGCCGTGGTGGTGGGTCAGCGCCGTGTCATCGCGGTCGCTGCCGTGCAGATGGACCACGGTGGGCACCGCTTCGGCGTCGTCGCAATCCTCGGGGATGTAGATGGTGTACGGTTGGAGCGTCCCGTCGATCGCGGAGCGGAAGGCCCGGCGGACAAGCCCCGTCTGCGTGGCGAGTGCATCGCAGCCGGCCTCCGCCTGCTGGATGAGAGCCAGGAAGTGTGCTGCCTCTATGTGCAGCTGCGGATACGTCTTGGCGGGGTCGAGCTCGCTGTATTGCGCGGCGATCGTGCCCAACCGGTATTGGAGTGTAGTCAGGCTCCCGGGACTGACGGCGCCTTCCAGGCGCGCCAGCCGGTCCCGCAGGCTTTCCGCCCTGAGCTCTGGCAGCAGCGAGACGCCGGCAGATCCGCGGCAGCCATCACGCTGCGACTGCCAGCGCAATTCGTAGTCACCGGGGACCGCGGTGCCGGTAGGCAGCTCGGTCTGCTGCTGTGTCAGGCCCGGCGACGCGTCGTACTCCATCTGCGCCTTTGCTGCATCAGAACCCTCTCTCGTCTTGAGCCTCAGTTCAATGTGCTGCCTTCCGACTTCGGCGGCGGCTGTGACGCTGGTGATAGGGAGTGCCTCCTTCGCTTTGCAGTGTCGTGCAGCCTGGACATAGGTCTGGGATCCCTGAGCGAGCACCGGCGGCTCAAATGTGGCCGGTACGTAGCGTACGCTGTTTGGATCGGATTCATCCAGTTCGTCCAAAGCGACGCTGTAGATGTTGACACCAATGTCCCCAACAGCTTTGGAGAAGAAGAGTTCGAAGCCGATACTGTCCATCAGCCACGGATGATAGGGGGCAATGTCCTCCCATGGCACGAGCAGCTCAAACCCTACCGTGCCGTTGTGAGCCTGGGCTGCGAACCGTGCGCGCTCCAGAGGGCGGAAGGGGTATCTGCCATCCTGCCCCCAGATCATCTTCCCTGCGGGTTCTGTTGGATCGTTCCGGGGCCAGAAGGCCAGATACATAAAGCGCTGTGAGGGGGCATTGTCGGGCTGCGCCTGGGCCAGCACCAGCAAGATGCCGTCGCCGTTCTGGTATCCCCGGTCCCGGCAGACGATCTCTTTTGCGGCGACTTCCACGTAGAGGTACAGGAACGCCGTGCCGTACGCCAGGCGATACGAGACCCAGAAATCCGGGTTATCAGGTGCCATCTTGAACGTGTAGTTGAATGATTCAGCCGGCAGCGATGCGATGGTTTCGCCCAACTGGCCATCAATACGGGGTGGGGCAGCCAGGAATCGAATGGGTCTCATCATTGTGTTCCTTGGTAGTGTGGGCAAGTCCAGGCTAGCATGCTGAACGAGGAATGCCTCGTTGCCAACCGACATTTCGGCCGCGGATCAGCTGGATCACCGGCGTTGGTCCCTCATGGGTGCCCGCGATGTTGAGCACCACGCGCACGTCGGCCATCCAGGGATGGTCGGCTGCGAAGGCCTCCGCGTGCTGTTTGCTGTGCTCCATGCCGCTACCTGACGATCTCGGGGATGAGGATACGGTCTGCGGAGTCCCCTTCTTCATCGGACGTTCTCCAACGTTCCATCGTATCCAGCCAGTAGGCATCTGCCTGCAGATAGTAAGGTCCCCCTCGGTTGTCAGGGATCTGGCAATCGTGGCACCGAGGGCAAGCCCCGCTCCCACGAATGTGGCTGGCGTGGCCTTCCGCAGGCAGCGAGAAAGCAGATACGTACCAATGAATCCGAACGCAGTTACGCCCACATCCGTTGTGTTGAGTTGTCTGTGGGCGATCAGATTCGGTTCGAAGGCGAAGATCACCAAGGCCCGAAGTCCGGTTGTTCGCCCCCAGACTTGCCGTGCCCAACGGAACACGACTGCTGCCAGGATGACCGTCAGCCAAGTTATTGGCAGGCGCGTGACGAACAGAGTCTGCTCCAGTGCCTTCAATGCCTTGAGCACGTCACGCCCAAAGCCCAGGGAACTGTTGCCCTCCAATCTGCCATCTGTGTTACATCCACGCTGTCCGGCCTAAAGAGCAGGGGCGCCGCGGACAGTAGATTGCTCATTGGGCCGTGCCCGATGACGCCATGCCAGTACAAGTCGCCGACGGTCAGATCAGCATAGCCGATCGCAATATAGATCGGTTCGTCGTAGGTAACCGATGGATGCGGAATGACTGTAACCAGTTGCACGCAGAGTACCAGGAAGCACAGGAGCGTGAATCCACGTGCTAGCGCGCGCTGTCTGAGCGTCATAGGGTTATCCAATCTTCATGGAATCAAGGGTTATGGTGAGCCATGCGGTGGTCGATTCTGTTGAGGCTATTCTACTACAAAGGGCGAATTAGCTTGAGGCGAACACCGCAAGTATAATCGTGGCGGAATGTAGGTGGTGCTATAGCCAGAACTGCTGCGATCTCTGCTAGAATCGCTCACTGTCAACTGCAAAGGAGCTGGATCCTGTGAGAGACACACGACCGAATATCATATTCATCATGTCTGACGACCACGCGGCTCACGCGATGAGCTGCTACGGCAGCCGAATCAACCAGACGCCAAACCTCGACCGCATTGCCGATGGCGGCATGCGCTTCGACAACTGCTTCTGTACGAACTCGATCTGCACGCCCAGCCGCGCCGTGATCCTCACCGGGACGTACAATCATGTCAATCACGTCACGACGCTAGCAACGCATATGGACAACCGGCTACAATCCTATCCCAAGCTGCTGCGTGAGGCCGGGTACCAGACTGCAATGTACGGCAAGTGGCACCTGGGCACCGGCCCGGAGCATTGCCCCACCGGCTTCGATGACTGGGCGGTAATCCCCGGACAGGGCATCTACCACAATCCCGAGTTTATCTTCAAGTCGCCGAATGGCGACACGGCGCCGAACGGCGGAGAACGCCGCACCGTGAAGGGCTACGTCACCGACCTGACTACCGACTACAGCATTGACTTTCTGAAGGGGCGGGATCCTGACCGGCCTTTCTGTCTGATGGTCCACCATAAGGCCCCGCACCGCCCGTGGGTCTCGGATGAGAAGCACGCGGCGATGTACCTCAACGAGGAGATCCCGGAGCCCGAGACGCTCTTCGACGACTATGCCAACCGTGCCTCAGCAGCGGCGGCTGCCGAGATGCGCGTAGGTGTCCATATGAACCCGCTGGACCTTAAGGTCGAGATGCCGCGGGGGATGTCCGAGCATGATATGCGCAAGTGGGCGTACCAGCGCTATATCAAGGAGTATCTGCGAGTCATCGCCAGCATTGACGACAACGTCGGGCGGCTGCTGGATTGCCTCGACGAGGAGGGTCTCACAGACAATACGCTGATCATCTACACCTCCGATCAGGGCTTTTTCCTGGGTGATCACGGCTGGTACGACAAGCGCTTTATGTACGAGGAGTCCCTGCGGATGCCCTTCATCCTGCGCTTCCCGCGCGAGGTGGCCCCCGGCACGGTCAATGATGATATCGTGCTCAACCTGGACTTCGCGCCACTCTTCCTCGACGTGGCAGGCGTGGATATCCCGGACGATATGCAGGGCAGCAACTTCCGCCCGCTGCTCCATGGCGAGATGCCGGAGGCCTGGCGCGAGGCGATGTACTATCGTTACTGGATGCACAAGGCGCACCACAATGTCTACGCTCACTATGGCCTGCGCACCAAGAGGCACAAGCTGATCTACTACTACTCGGATGCCCTGGGCCAGGCCGGCGCCATCGACGAGACGCACGATCCCGAGTGGGAGCTCTTCGACCTCGAAGCGGACCCCTGTGAGCTCAACAATGTGGTCGATGATCCGGCCTACGCCTGTACGGTGAACGAGCTGAAGGATACACTGCACAAGCTTCAGGCTGAGGTGGGCGATGAGAGGTACTACAAGGATGTTGACTAGCGTATTGCTGCGATGGTAGCAGTTGCAGGTTGGAAGTTGTCAAGTTGCAGGTTGGGGAGCTACTTCCGTCAGTCTGAACGTTCAGCCTGCAACCTGCAACCTGTCACTCTGCGTACGGGAGGTACCCTTGAACCGAATCACTGATTTTGGAGCGGTCAGCCGCGCTTCCGTGACGGTCCTGGTCGATAACCGGGCCGATATGATCGTCCGTTCGACGGATGATGTGGTCTATTTCACCGACAAACCGCTGTTGGCCGAGCATGGTTTTGCAGCTTTAGTCGATCTGGAGGACGTCGGCATACGGATCCTGTGGGATGCCGGGGGCACGCGCGTGACGCTGATGGAAAACGTGGGCCGGATGGAGGTGGATCTCGGTACGGTGGAGACCATCGTGTTGAGCCACGGGCATTGGGATCACATTGGTGCGATTGCCGAGGTACTTGAGACGATGGCGCGGCGTCCCGGACCACAGGAATGGCCCCCCAGTATGTCTCCGGACGAGGTCGAGGCATGGGTCAAGACCCAGTGTGTATCCATTGTCCTGCACCCGGCAGCCTTGCGTGAGCGCTGGAGCATCGGCAAGGACGGCAAGCGGTTCGGTCCTGTAGCCCCGCCGCCCACGGGACTCTGGGAGGCGCTCGGTGCCGAGATTGTGTGCTCAGAGGGAGCCTACCGGCTCGCCGGGGGTGCTGGACCACGGGTTATGTGCCGCGCCGCAGCTTTGAGCATTCCGGACGGTCGACCCGCGCGTACTATCGCGACGGCGACGGGCTGGTGCGGGACGATATTGAGGACGATCAGGCGGTGGTTCTCAACGTTGAGGGCAAAGGCCTTGTGGTGGTCGCCGGGTGTGCGCACTCGGGCATCGTGAACACGGTGCGATACGCACAGGAAATCACCGGCGTGGAACGCATCCACGCGGTGCTGGGCGGGTTCCACCTCGCACGGGCCGAGGACGACGAGCTCGACCAGACCATCGCTGCGTTCAAGGAGTGGGCACCGGCCTTGATTTCACCCTCGCACTGCACTGGTTTCGGCCCTATCTGCCGCTTCGCTGCGGAGATGCCGGACGTCTTTGTGCCGGGTGTGGTTGGGGTGACGTACCGGTTCTAGGGCTTCCAGGCCGCGCAGAGTGCGGTTCAGGACATGCGTGACCGTACGGAGACGCGCCGACATCTCCGCCTGTGTCGCCCAGGATTCGCGGGAGAGAACGTTGTCCTCTGCATTTGCCGACAGCTGGCGGGCCAGGCGCATCTCGACCGTGCGCAGCGAGAGGTCCTCGACCAAGTCGACCAGCTTGAGCACGCGTTGCGCAAGGCTGCGGGCGATGCTTTGCGTCAGTGCCGGATACCGATCCTGAAGCCCGACAAAGCTAACCTTGGGGATCATCCAGAGGCCGCAGGGCTCCAGCGCGATGATGGTGACCGGATTCCGCGCGTTTGCGAAGACGCCGGCGGCGTTGAAGATCTCACGCGGGCCCATGATGCTGAGCGTCTGTTCGCGCCCCGAGGAGGCGAGCCGAACGGCTTTGAGTCGCCCTGTCTTGACGATTCCCAAGCCTACGCATGGTTCATTCTCGAAGATGATGATTTGATCGGCTCGATAATGGTGGTAGTGGATGTGCCCGGCAACGGTGACGAGTATTTCGCACTTGGTACCCTGAAAGCAATCCGAGCGGGCAAGCGCCGCTATCAGCTCGTCGAGCTTCTCTCGCGTCACGTCGGCCACTTCAGGGGAATCCACCTTTCTGCATCCCGGGTATAGCAAGGATAGCAGAAAGGCGGAAGATGCGCCGCCTTGTGGCGCGCTGCCAGCCGCACGACCACGGTCTACTTCTCAGAGCCTATCGCGCCAAGTCAGGCTTCCGGACCCCATCGAGCAAGTGAAGGACTGCCAACACGGGGTGATGCAGCAGCATACGCGGGCCCGAATGCCGCATCACAATCCTGATCTGTTCCCTTTGTGCAGGCTTGTAGCAATGGATGGGACAGCGCGCACACGTCGGTTTACCAGCCCGGAACGGACACTTGCTGAGGCGGAATAGAGCGTAGTCGAGCAGGTCCTGGCAATCAGTGCACGGTTGGCCCCGGGGGCTACCATGATGCCCGTGGCAATAGAGCCCGACCATGGCCGTGAGTGTCTTGGCTTCACGCTTCAACCTTGGGTTTCTTGGGTTCATCTATGCCGGGTCCACCGATCGCCTGCTGAGCCTGCGTTGAACATGATCACCGGTTCGTGCACCGACATAATGTGTTCCCGTCCATCGGGGCCGAGCTTGTAGAGCTGAATCCGGCCCTTGACTAGCACGAAGAGCCTGGCACAGGGTGCGCGCTCGTGGAAGAGGGGTTTGCCTTCGGCGTAGTGGCGCACCTGCCCTGAGGTCACGATCGCCTGCAGATCCATCTGTTGCAGGGATCGGATGTAGGGGACGCTGCCCAGCATCTGGGCTAGGTTCGCTGGATCGTACCGCGCATTCATAGCAGATATTCGGCTCTTTCACTACTGCCGGCTACAGAAGTGTCCCTATGATGTCTCGGGTATCTCCCTTTGTACAGTATTTCTCCGGTTTCGGAAATGGCTTTCTGGAGTAATATGTATTGCATTATATGTAATAGGTATTACAATGGAGATGCCACATCAACAGAGGGTCAGCACAATGGACTGGATTGTATTCTCGTACTCATTACCTGCGAAGTCATCGAGCCCCAGAGTAGCCACATGGCGGCAGCTACAGCGCCTGGGCGCGATTTCAGTTGCTGGTGGAGCCTATGTCCTGCCGGCAACCGATGAGTGCGAAGAAGCCTTTCAGTGGCTGGCCCAGAAGGTGCGCCACGCCGATGGAGAAGCACTGGTTATGCGCGTCGCGGACTTTGGTGACGTAGCCGAGGCACAGATCGTGGCGTTGTTCAATCAGGCCAGGCGTGAGAACTATGCGACCGTCGACGCTCAAGTCGATGCACTGGAGGTAGCCCTTCGGCGGCGTTCGGGGGATCTGGAGGGCTTGCGCGATGAGATCGGCAGAGCGCAGCAGGCACAGGCGGCTGTAGCACGCATCGACTACTTCGGTTCTCCTGAAGGGGCTCTTCTGGTGTCACGGCTGGGACGCATACGGGCAAGTTTGCACTCGGATGGTTCCGCCGCCGTAGAGATACCCCGTGCAAGTTCGGAAGCCTATGTGGGCAAGGTCTGGGTGACACGTCCGCATCCTCACGTCGATCGTCTGGCCTGCATCTGGCTTATCCGCCGCTTCATTGATCCCGGAGCCATTGTCCGCTATGCGCTTTACGTCGGGCCGGATGAGACCGCGTTTGATATGGAGGATGGTCGATTCAGTCACCGGGGCGATCTGTGCACATTTGAGGTGATGGTCGCTGCGTTTGAGCTTGACCAACCGGGGATGCGTGCACTCGCTGAGATTGTCCACGAGATCGACCTGCGGGATGGTCGCTTTGTGCGCCCCGAGGTCACCGGTATCGATATGTTGCTCCGTGGCTGGCAGCTGAGCGGCATCGATGATGCCGATATTGAGGCGCG
>CBFCZM010000099.1:0-8295 GCA_965602565.1 uncultured Anaerolineae bacterium | reverse complement strand
GGCTGCGCAGCGCGAACAGGCAGTTCGCGCCCGCAGCACCCATTCCGCGTAGGGCGAAGCGCTGCTTCGCCCTCTCTGCCACGGTCACCAACCACCACCGCAGGTCTCACGTCCCGAGGCACTTGCCATCGCAGAGTGGTCGAAGCAAACAACCCGCCCTCGAAGGGGGCTTCGACCTACGAACCGAGGAACCACACCAGGAGCTGCGGCGTGACGTTGACCTCGATCCAGGCCGCCACCAGAAGCAGCGGAGCGACCACCAGAACGAGAAGCTTGATAAAGTGGCCGAACTCACGGACGATGCCGAAGATGCCTCCGCCCTTCTCGGGCGGGATCAGGATAACATCACCGAGGCGCATAGCCTGCGCAGTAGCGACAATCGCGGCGGGTAGTTCGATGATCCCGTGCGGCAGGACGGTCACGGCCAGGAAGAGCCAGGGGTTCACGCCCATCTGGCCGATCTGCAGACCGAAGTAGACGATGATCACGATAGGCGCCATCAGCAAGATCAGCGCCAGCGTACCCAAGGAGAGTATCCCCAGGAGGCCGGCGAGCAACAGCGAGCGCACGTTGTTAGCGAAGACGGCCCAGGTCGAGAAGGCCGGCAGCAAACCGGTTTGGCTCACAAGCTGATCGAATGCGTCCCTGTCGGGGATCTCCACAAGATCCAGGACCACCGCGGGCAGACGATATTGCTGCCCGAGCCATAACCCCACTCCCAGCCCGCCGACTGCGAGGACCAGCAGGGCCAATGCAAGCTCCGGACGGATTCTGCGCAGGTGATCAGGGAGTTCACGCCGGTAGAACCTGAACAGCCCCGCTCGCGGCCAGACGGCCTCGCGGAAGACCCGTATACCCCGCGCAAGATCCAGCTGGTCGAGATCCTGGCCCAACAGCTGCTCCCGGTTGAAGACGCGGATCCCCAGCCGAGCCAACAGAAGGGCGACCACCAACAGGCCCAGGACGATCATCCAGAGCATGTCATACCTGGCGATGAGCAGCAGCCCGGCCTCGACCTGCAGCAGCAACGCCATCGGGACGATGATGAAGCTGGCGACGAGGTTCGCCGCGCGCACGCTGGTGGACTGGCTGGAGACGATGACTGCGCCGGCAACCATCACCAGCGCCTTGATGGTAGCCAGTGCGAAGGCAAGCATCAGCAGAGAGAAGGACGGCCACCACCCCAAGGTGAAGCCCAACATCAGCATATAGACCAGCATCCCCACGTAGCTGGCCAGCACCGGTGGCGCGGTTGCCGCCAACAGCTTGCCCAGATAGAGTTGGAAGTCGGTCAGTGGCGTGCAGAGCAGCGGCTCGAGGCTGCGCCGCTCTTTCTCGCCGACGAAGGTCTCCAGGGCGATGACAAGCGAGAAGGTGCCGGGGAAGAAGCCGACCACGAGCATCAGGAACGGAAAGAGGCGCTCGACGACTAGATCGGCGCCGAAGCGGCTCACATAGTCCACGCCCCGGGCCGCGACGAAGTTCGCCAGTACGGGAAAGCCCATCACCAGCACGGTGATGGGCATGATGATCCGCCAATCACGCAGCGTATCCTTGATCTCGCGACGCATAAGGACGAGCGCCGGGCGCAGATCTGCGGCGATCCGCCCCCGAAGCTGGGCAGCCGGATGCAGTGTTGCATCATTGGGCTGGGCCATCGTGTGCCTCCGTGTCTACAGCGCGCAAGTAGACGAGCTCCAAGCTCTGCGGTACCTCGCTCAGTGTCACCACCGAGACACCGTGATCCGCCAGAGCACTGAGAAGCTGTGGATTCGTGGCCGCGGCATCAGTGGCACGGAAGCGGACCCAGCCCTTGCCGGACGTCTCCACCACTCCGAAGCGCGCCACCAACGGCTGGACACCATCGCGTGCGTCGGACAGGTATCGCAGCTCCAGCAGGGGCGGCCCCAGCAGCCGTGCCTTCAACTCCGCCGGGGTGCCCTGCGTCACTATCTTGCCCTGCCGGATAATCGCGATGCGGTCGCTGAGTTCCTCGGCCTCCGGCAGGTTATGCGTGCAGACCATGATCGCCCGATCCGCATCCCTGCGGAGATGGTGCAGTGCGTCGCGCACCAGGCGTGCACTGGCGGGGTCCATCGCCGAGGTCGGTTCATCTAGGAGCAAGACAGTCGGGTCGTGGAGTAGTGTGCGCACCAACGCAACCTTCTGGCTCATCCCCTTGGAGTATTCGCCCAGACGACGGTCCAGCACGTCCTCAACCTTGAACAGCTCGGCCAGGGACGCCAGTCGTGCGCTGCGGGTGGTCTTGGGCAGCCCCCGGAGATCACCGAAGAAGTCCAGGTACTCCCTACCGGTCATCCGGGTGTAGAGGCCAGGCGCCTCCGTCAGCACACCTACACACCGCCGGACGTCCGCTCCATGCGTCACCACATCGTAGCCGGCTACCCGTGCCCATCCCGAGGTGGGGCGCAGCACCGAGGAGAGCAGGCGCACAGTCGTTGTCTTGCCGGCGCCGTTAGGACCCAATAGCGCCAGCACTTCGCCGGGATGCACCGTCAAGGTAACGCCATCAACAGCAACCAATTGACCGAACCGCTTCGTCAGTCCACTCATCTCAATCATAGACCCGCCTCCGGCTCTGATGACACTGCGCAGAGTATACCACGGAATGAGGGCGAAGGTTAGGTTGCAGTTAGAAGGCAAACCTCCCCGGGTCAGGAACCGGGGAGGCTGGGAGCAAGTCCAACGGATCAGCAGCTGCTAAGCAGGTCAGTCGCCTTAAGCTAGCGCGCCGCAGAAGGCAGGGCAGTCAGGGCCCAGGAGCGCCAACTCACGCTCCAACAGAGTATTCGTCACGGTCCGCAAGGCGATGATCGCCGACAGCAACAGGATGTCCTCCCGGGTTGGCGACAGGCCGGTGATGTCTCTGGATCTGCGGCCACGGCCACACGTGCGCACGTAACCTACGATGGCGCGGATCACACCTGTGGCGATCACCAGACCGCCACAGGCCTCCACGGTCACAATGAGGAAACTGAAGACGATGCTCAGCAGTTCCTCAGATGCTGCCACGGTCGCCATATCACCTCGCTCCTTGAGGGCAACCAAAGCCACCCACCCGGCTCACACAGGTGCGGCCCTCAAGGCATCCGACTCAGCCTTTCACAGCAGACTCAGACAGGCAGCGTCTATCTGCTGCAGATCTTGCCTGCTCCAGAGAGCAGGTTGCTCCAGAGAGCAGGGCTGCAGCAAGTATCAGAGTCTGCAACGTTGCACAGTATCTCTGGTTGCCTATGTGTACACCTCCGCAGCTTCCCCTGGTGCCGGAAACCGCATGGTGCGAGTCGCGCAGACGGTCTAGCCGCGCCGGCGCAGAAACGCCGGAATCTCAATGTTGTCACGATCGGCAACTTGAGAGCTGAACAGGTCGCTCGCCTCGGATCGTCGCGGCGCGTGCGTAGCCGTGGTCGCCGGGCGCGCCAAGACGGTCTCAGGTTCGCCGTTGGTGTCGAAGCCCGTCGCGATCACGGTGATGCTGACGTCGTCGCCCATGTTCTCGTCGATCACGGCGCCGAAGATGAGATTGACATCCGGGTGCGCCGTCTCGCGGATGATCGAGGCAGCCTCGTTCACCTCAAAGAGCGTCATACTTGGGCCACCCATGATGTTGAAAAGGATGCCGCGGGCACCGTCGATGGTGATGTCCAACAGGCGGCTGGAGATCGCCTGCTGCACCGCATCGATGGCCCGGTTCTCGCCGCTGGCGTGACCGACCGCCATCAGAGCAGCACCACCCTCCAACATGATCGACTTCACATCCGCGAAGTCCAGATTGATCAGACCGGGCACGGTGATCACCTCGGTGATGCCCTGGATGCCCTGGCGCAGCACGTCGTCCGCAACGCGGAATGCGTCGCTGAGACTGACCCGCTTCTCGGTGATCTCCAGCAGGCGATCATTGGGGATCACGATCAGAGTATCCACAACCTGTTTGAGCGCCTCGATACCCTCCACCGCAGCCCGAGAGCGCTTGGCACCCTCGAAGGTGAACGGGCGGGTGACGACACCGATCGTCAGTGCCTTGACCTCCTCCTTCGCCATCCGGGCTATCACGGGCGCCGCACCGGTGCCGGTGCCACCACCCATCCCTGCGGTGACGAAGACCATGTCGGATCCCTGGAGCACCTCGCGGATCTCATCCTGAGACTCCTCAGCCGACTTGCGGCCCTCCTCAGGAACGCCACCGGCCCCCAGGCCGCGCGTGACGGTATCGCCGATGCGCACGCACTTCGCGGCCTGTGAGAGCATCAAAGCCTGGGCGTCGGTGTTGACAGCGATGAACTCAACGCCCTGCAGCCCTTCTTCAATCATTCGGTTGACCGCATTGCTGCCGCCACCGCCAACACCAACCACGCGTATCTGTGCGAAGTTTTCTGCCAATCCAGCCATCTCAGAACCTCCTGACCTGTCGGACGCTGCTCCTGTATGACATGCTCCTCTACGCTCTACGTCGGATGATACCGCTTCTCTCGAGTCTGCTCCCGTGCGGCTCGAACCTCCCATGTGGACCCTCTGAGTTACGACCCTCCTACGACTGTCTGTGAGTATGAATGAACAGACCGGTACCGGACAGACACCAGCAGTGTGCAGCGAGATGTTGCGCTGCGCCAAACAAATGCAGTGACACTCCCTATGGAAGTAGGTTTCGGAGCCAACCCGTTGCACGCCCCACAAACGACCTGCGGACCGTACGCCAGCCGCCGCCCTCCTCCAGCGTCGGCGTCCACTTCACCAACCCGACCGCCACCGCGGCATCGGGGCCACTGACCCTATCAGTCAGACCGGTGATCCCGCGCGGGATGCCAATCTGCACCGGCAGCTCGAAAATGGATCGCGCCAGATCACGCATACCCGGCGTCTGCGCGGTCCCACCGCACAGGACCAGGCCGGCGGGCAGCAGCCCATCATAGCTGGAGCGCTTGATCTCCTGCTGGACATTCTCCAGAATCTCCTCGCTGCGCGCCTGCATGATTTCGGCCAGCTTCCACCTGGGGATGGGCACCGGACTCCCCTCACCGTACGGCGAGACTGTGAAGCGCTCGTCCTCTGCGACCTGGCTGGCAACTGCATAGCCATGGCTGACCTTGACCTGCTCTGCAGCCTGGGAGGGTAGTCGCAGCCCAATTGCGATGTCGTTTGTGATGTACTCACCACCCAGAGGCAGCGATTTTGTGTGCCATACCGCACCCTCGATGAAGATGGCCATATCGGTCGTGCCCTCACCGATGTCCACCAAGACCACGCCCATGTCCTTTTCATTATCCGTCAGGATCGAGTTCCCCGAGGCTAGGCTGGAGAGCACTAGCTCACTGATCTGGATGCCGGCGCCCAGCACACACTTGCGCAGATTCTGCAAGGCAGTGCTGGATCCCATCACCACGTGGGCTTCGACCTCCAGCCGGAACCCGTGCATGCCCAGCGGGTCACGCACACCCTCCTGACCGTCCACCGTATAGGTTCGCGGAAGGATATGAATCAGCTCTTGGTTCTGCGGCAGGATGATGGCGCCGGCGGCCTCCAGCACCCGGTCTACGTCATCCGGTCCGATCCCGTGATCACGCCGCGAGACGCCGACGACCCCGGTGCTGTTGCGAGAGGTGATGTGGGTCCCGGTCACGCCGACATAGGCACGTTCTATCTGGTAGCCACTGCTCTGCTCGGCAAGGTCCACGGCCTCAGAGATCACATCGGTCGCCTGGGCAACGTTAACCACCACGCCCTTTTTGATTCCCCGCGCCGGCACGCGTCCGACGCCGACGATGCGAACCTCGCCGTGTTCACCGATCTCTCCAACCAGAACCAGGATCTGCTGTGTTCCAATGTCAATGCCAACGACAGATCTTTCCACAGGTCACCCCCTACCAGGTGCGTTCCATAGAGTACGTTGGCCCACCAGGGAAACGGACATCTACCGCTTGTGGGGAGATGCCTTTGGCCTCGCACTGACTGACCACAACCTCATACATCTGCAGGCGTGGCGCCATGTAGGGACCTCCCCCTAATGCCACCCGACGTCCCGCAGGATCGGTCCACACAAGTCCTCGCTGGGGCACGAAGTCCAAGGCATCCGCTGAGATGTTCAGCGCGGCCAGCGCCTGAATCCCTTCATAGACCTCGGTCACCGAATAGCCGCTCGCTACATCAGGCATGGGCCCACTGATCACAGGCAAGTCGGGCCGATCTCCCTGGACCTGATAGAACGTCCAGCCATCGTCCACCCAATAGCGATCGGCGCCTGCCACCCAGGTCATCACGGGCGTCCGCTGCCTCACCGCGATCTCACACTTCGTCGGGAAGACGCCGCAGTGGATCTGGATGTCCTTGTATTCTGGCAACGCCTTCACCAGGATCTCTTGGGCCACCGCCGGCTGCAGATTGAACTTGTGCCAGCCCACAAGATCCGACGCCTGCTTCATCCCGTAGGTGATCTCGGTCGAGGTGATCCCCGTGACAGTGAGATCCTCCCAATCCAGATACCAGGCGCCGCTGAGCCCGATCCAGAGGCCAATGCCAATGATCGCGAATACCGCGACAACCGCTTGCCAGGGAATCCTGATGGGGCGCGGCTTCGCACGGAAAGCAATGTGTTGCTCCATAGGCCCCAGGAGTGCTGCAGTTCGGTAGTAGCGCATTTTTTTGCCCATCAGTATCCCTCCTCTGTCGTGGTCGGTGTCGCACAGATAGACTCGCGTCTTCGGTGGGCCTGGATGCGATCACCGTCAATGGCAAGCTCAGCCCCTATGCCTCTGCAGGCAGCGGTCTCAACCATCAAGGTTCACCGGGTCGGTAGATACGCTCCGATCGCTGGTTCTCCGCAAAGCGATCCAGAGCCAGATCCACCAACCGATCCAACAGCTGTGGGTAGGGCACATCGGTGGCCTCCCACAGCTTTGGGTACATGCTGATCGGCGTGAAGCCGGGGATCGTGTTCACCTCATTAAGATACAGCTCCCCGGTCTCTCCATTCAGCAGGAAATCCACACGTGCCATCCCGGCGCCATCAATAGCCAGGTACGCTTCCACAGCCAACGCCTGCACCCGCTTCATCATCTCAGCGTCCATCGGCGCAGGGATCAGCAACTTCGACGCGTCCTCACCCGTATCGACATACTTCGCCGCGTAGTCGTAGAACTCCCGACTGGGGATGATTTCACCGGCCACCGAAGCTGTGGGGTTCTCGTTGCCGAGGACGCTCACTTCGATCTCACGAGCGTGCGCCACTGCGCACTCGACCAGGATCCGCCGGTCGTAGCGTGCAGCCTCGTTTATGCCGGCGCGCAGCTCATCCCGATCATCACACTTGCAGATACCTACGCTCGACCCCAGATTGGCCGGCTTGGTGAAAACCGAATACCCAAGCTTCTCCTCAATCCGATCCAGCCAGGTATCGGGATCGGCCAACCATTGGCGACGCGTCGTCCAGACGTAGTCTGGGATCGGCAAGCCGTGGGATCGCACGACATCCTTGAAGGCAATCTTGTCCATCGCCAGGGCGGAACTGAGCACGCCGGCCCCAACGTAGGGCACTCCGGCCAATTCAAGCAGCCCCTGCACAGTCCCATCCTCGCCGAACGTGCCGTGCAGCACCGGGAAGACCACATCGACTTGCGACAGAGTGGCTAGCTTGCCCATCCGCCCGCCAACCTGAGACAGGCCAGCCTCCTGGTCAGCGGCCGCCAATCCCGTCGCCTCCACAGAGGCCCACAGCCCCCGCTTGGAGGGATCGGCAAACATCGCCGCCGAGCGGGTGCCTGAGAAGTCCTCCTGCTCCAGTGAGAGCACGGGGTTGCTCCCCACGATCCAGGCACCATTGCGAGTGATGCCGACAGGCGTCACCTCGTATCTGTCCGGAGAAAGCGCCGCCATCACCGACTGCGCCGAAACGAGGCTGACCTCGTGCTCACCCGACCGTCCCCCAAAGATAACTGCCACTCTTAGTTTCCCCATTGTCAAGCTACCCTTCCTCTTCTGCGATGAATTGGTTCACCTGAGTTCTGGCTCAGGCAAGATCTCGATCTCAGGCTCCAGCAGTATTCCAAAGCGCTCGTGGACGGTCGACTGAACGCGCTCGACGAGCGCGCGGAAATCAGCCGCCGTGCCGTTCTGATCATTGATCAGGAAGTTGGCATGGTGTTCGGAGACCTTGATCCCCCCGCACCGCGCCCCCTTGAGGCCCACAGCCTCGATCATGCGCCCTGCGTAATCGCCGGTCGGGTTCTTGAAAGTCGATCCCAAGGTCCTGCCGGGCGGCTGCGTACGCTGGCGATGTTCGGT
>CBFCZM010000098.1:0-8312 GCA_965602565.1 uncultured Anaerolineae bacterium | reverse complement strand
TGCGGATCTGTTGCGCGAGGATATGGCTGTTCGTGAACTGGTCATCGACCAGATGCGCGCGCGATCCCGCGATGGGCAGAGCGGCATTTCCCGCATCGAGATCGAGCGCTTTCCCCCGAATCAGCTGTCCGTGATCATTTGGAGCGCGCGTCCAGGCGTGGTGATCGGTCGCAAAGGGGAGAACGTCAAGGCACTCCGTCACGATGTTGAGGTGTTGACAGGTGGGAAGCGTGTGCATATCGATGTCCAGGAGATCAAGCAGCCGGACCTGGATGCCAAGCTTGTTGCCGAGAACATTGTCTCCCAGCTCGAGAAACGTATCTATCATAACCGCGCGATGAAGCGTGCGCTGCGACAGGCGATGCGGGCCGGAGCCGAGGGCATCAAGGTAATGTGTAAGGGGCGCTTGGCGGGTTCTGAAATGGCTCGCGTGACCTGGATGCGCGAAGGGCGTGTGCCGCTGCAGACGCTGCGCGCTGACATCGACTACGCACAGGAGGAAGCTGCGACTTCCTACGGGCGAATCGGCGTCAAGGTGTGGATCTACAAGGGTGAAGTTCTCCCCGGTCAGACCTCATCCATGGAAGAAGCACGCTAACCCCTCAGGGTAAGGAGGTCGACTATGTTGATGCCGAAACGCGTCAAATATCGCAAACAGCATCGCGGACGGATGACGGGTACGGAGAGCCGAGGGGTGGATGTGAGCTTCGGTGAGTTTGGTCTTCAGGCACTCGAGCCCGCCTGGGTTTCTGCGCGTCAGATCGAGGCCGCTCGCCGCGCCATCGTACGTCATATGCGCCGTCGCGGTAAGTACTGGGTGCGCATTTTCCCGGACAAGCCCATCACCACCAAGCCCGCTGAAACGCGTATGGGTAAGGGTAAGGGTGAGGTAGATTACTGGGCCGCGGTAGTGCGTCCCGGTCGTGTGCTGTTCGAGGTCGCTGGTATCGACGACGAGATTGCGCGCGAGGCATTGCGCCTCGCAAGTCACAAGTTGTCTATCAGGACCCAGATCATCACTCGTATCGAGTATGGTGGAGAAGCAGGAGAGTAGGTATGCGCGCGAGTGAGATTCGAGAAATAACGTCAGAGGAGTTGGCTACTCGCCTGCAGGAAACCCGTCGCGAATTGTTCAACCTGCGCCAGCAGTGGTACGCCGGCAGCTTGCAGGATCACAATCGACTGCGTGCAGTCCGCAAAGACATTGCTCGTATCCTGACGGTCCTGCGTGAACGAGAGCTAGCAGCAGAGACGAGTGAAGGAGCAGCCGCATGAAGGGAAAACGGCGACGGCTGGTCGGTCTGGTGACCAGCGACAAGATGGACAAGACGGTGGTTGTGACTGTTGAGCGACGGTACCGCCACGCGCTCTACAAGAAGGTGGTCCGTTCAGCGAAGAAGTATATGGCGCACGACGAAGAGAATGCGTGCCATGCCGGTGATCGGGTTCAGATAGTCGAGACACGCCCCTACAGCCGACGGAAGCGCTGGGCCGTGGAGCAAATCCTGGAACGTGCCGCCTAGGCGGACCTGTAGGGAGTCGTGCAATGATCCAACGTGAGACACGCTTGAAGGTTGCTGATAATACAGGGGCGCAGGAGTTGCTCTGCATTCAGGTGCTGGGCGGTTCGAGGCGTCGCTATGGCTACGTCGGCGATTCCATTGTAGCTACGGTGAAGTCGGCGTCCCCAACGTCATCTGTGAAAAAGGGTGAAGTTGTTCGTGCTGTGATCGTACGTGTCGCCAAAGAGTATCGTCGGTCGGATGGGTCCTACATTCGCTTCGATGACAACGCCGCGGTCATCCTGGACCCCACCGGGGTGAACCCCCGCGGCACGCGTATCTTCGGTCCTGTCGCGCGTGAGTTGCGCGAAGAGGGCTATATGAAGATCGTGTCGCTGGCGCCCGAAGTGATCTAGTGCCGGTGATGAGGAAGTGAAATGAATCGGATAAAAAAGGGTGACACTGTGGAGGTGATCGCTGGCGATGACCTCGGTGCGCGTGGCGAGGTGCTGCGCCTGTTGCTGCAGAAAAACCGCGTCGTGGTTTCTACGGTTAACATGCGCATCAAGCATCAGAGCGCACAACGTGCTGGGCGCTCGCAAGTCCAGGGTGGGCGAGTTCAGTTTGAGGCACCGATCCATCTGTCCAACGTCATGCTGGTCTGCCCAAGCTGCGATGCAGCGACACGTGTGGGCTATGACGTGGTGGATAGCACGAAGGTGCGCGTCTGCCGCAAATGCGGCAAGGCCATTGACTAGGAGATGGGGACGATGCAACGGTTAAGAGAAGAGTACCGTGATAAGGTCGTACCGGAGCTTATGAAAGAGTTCGGCTACGAGAATGTTATGCAGGTCCCCCACATCCGCAAGATCGTCCTCAACATCGGTTTGGGTGAGGCTCTCGATAACCCGAAAGCCTTGGAGTACGCCGTCAACGACCTACGGACGATTACGGGTCAGCAGCCGGTGATAACCCATGCTCGCCGTTCTATCGCCAGCTTCAAGTTGCGCGAAGGGCGCGCGATTGGGACCAAGGTGACGCTGCGGGGCGAGCGTATGTGGGCGTTCCTGGATCGTTTGATCGGTGTGGCGCTTCCGCGAACGCGGGACTTTCGAGGCGTGTCGGACAAGCTGGATGGTCGCGGCAATTACACGCTTGGTGTCCGTGAGCAGTTGCTGTTCCCGGAGGTCGCCTACGATAGTATCGATAAGGTTCGAGGTTTCGAGATCTCGATCAATACATCGGCTGAGACTGACGAAGAAGCCCGGCGACTTCTCGAGTTGCTCGGGATGCCGTTCCGGCGTTAAGGCAGCGATCGAGCTTAACGCGAGAGCTGTGGAGTTCTGAACAAGGAGTGAAGTATGGCGAAGACTTGTATGCCGATTCGCGAAGCCCGGCGCAAATACGAAGTGCGTGTGCGCAATCGTTGTTCTCGCTGTGGGCGGCCCAGAGGCTACTACCGTCGATTCGGATTGTGCCGAATCTGTATCCGTGAGCTGGCCTTGGAGGGGAAAATCCCCGGTATGGTCAAGTCCAGTTGGTAATGAGGTGCTAGGATGACAATATCAGATCCAATTGCCGATATGCTGGCACGAACACGGAATGCTTTGATGGCCAGACACACGATGGTGTCGATACCTTCATCCAAGATGAAGATCTCGATTGCCAAAATCCTCAAGGATGAGGGGTACATCAACGATTACCGTGTAGTCAAAGGTGAGGATAGTCTGTATCCAGTATTGCAGTTAGCTCTCAAGTATGTGGGTGACGTGAAGCATCAGCGTGCAGTCATCACGGACTTGAAGCGGGTCAGCAAGCCTGGGCGCCGTATCTATACAGCCGTCAGGGATATCCCATGGGTTCGGAGTGGTATGGGTATTGCAGTGCTCTCCACGCCCAAAGGGGTTCTTACGGGGCAGCAGGCGCGCCGACTCAACGTGGGCGGCGAGATCCTGTGTTACGTCTGGTAGCCGCGATCTTGAGGGTGCGCGTTACCGGTGGGGAGTAGGGAGGTAGACAGTGTCTCGAATAGGAAAGTTGCCAGTCCCGGTTCCATCCGAAGTCGATGTGACCATTGAGGGAAGCACGGTCACGGTCAAGGGCCCCAAAGGGGAGATGACCCGGGAGTTCAACCGTGGTATGACCATCACTCTCAAGGATGGCTCAGTTCGGGTCGAGCGACCTAACGATGAGCGCAATAGCAAAGCGCTGCATGGCCTGACACGTGCACTTATCAACAATATGGTCATAGGCGTAACCGAGGGGTACAGCAAGACACTGGAGATCCGAGGTACGGGGTACCGCGCGGAGCTTCAGGGTGAGAACCTGGTTATGAACCTTGGTTTCTCGCATTCTGTGGTCGTGGAACCACTTGAGGGGATCGAGTTCGAGGCCAACCCCCGTGCCAGCACGGTCACCGTCAAGGGCTATGACAAAGAGCTGGTAGGTCGTGTTACCGCCGAAATCCGAGCCTGGCGTCCCGTCGAGCCCTATCTGGGCAAGGGAATTCGCTACATCGATGAGGTGGTGCGACGCAAGGCCGGGAAGACCGGTCAAGTGTAGTGTGGGAGTTGACTGGTGCGGGCACAAGGTGCTCACCGAACTGGTGTTCAGGTGGCGCGGTTGTACTCAAGCCAGCAAGTCGAGTACGTGGTACTGAGGGTTGAGAAAAGATGAAACCAGAAGTTGACCGTGAGAAAGCCCGAGATCGGCGTCGTAGATACATCCGCAAACGTGTGGAAGGGACGCCAATACGCCCACGTCTGAATGTCTTCAGAAGCTTGAATCATGTCTATGCTCAGGTTATTGATGACAGCGCCGGATTGACGCTGGCATCCGCGTCCACGATCGATCACGAGGTCCGTGACCAGGTAGTCGGGCTCAAGAAGACTGAACAGGCAAGCGTCGTTGGCAGGATTGTTGGCGAGCGGGCATTGGCGAAGGGTGTAAAGCAGGTCGTTTTTGACCGTGGGGGCTATAAGTATCATGGTCGTGTTATGGCTCTCGCTGAGGCGGCGCGTAAGGCCGGCCTGGAGTTCTAGTTAGCGGCGCGCTGTTCACTGCGGCCGTCTGGAGGAAGTATGGCAGAACGAAGACGTAATCCCCGTAGTCGCAGGGGCGAGGAAGAACGGGACGAACTAGATGAGCGTATCGTCGACATCACGCGTGTCGCCAAAGTGGTCAGAGGTGGCCGTACGTTTGGTTTCCGTGTGACGGCGGTCGTTGGTGACAATAAGGGACAGGTCGGCGCTGGTATTGGCAGGGCGCGTACTGTGCCCGATGCTATTGCCAAAGCAACGCAAAGGGCACGCAAGGACATGCACGCCGTTCCGTTGGAGGGGACGACGATTCCGCATGAGGTCCTCGGCGTGTGCAGCGGTGCGCGCGTGATGCTGCGTCCGGCGACCCCGGGTACTGGGGTTGTCGCCGGAGGCGGTGTGCGTGCGGTTCTTGGGGCTGTGGGAATCCACGATGTGTTGACCAAGTCAATGGGAAGCGCCACCGCCGTTAATGTGGTTCGGGCGACCATGGACGCGCTGGACCAACTGCGGCGGGTCGAGGAGGTCGCGGCGGAACGCGGCAAGCCGGTGGCTGAGGTAATGCCATTCTGGCGTCGGAGGAGGGCGTAATGGCGAAGCTGTTGCGCATCAAGCTGGTCCGTAGCCCGATCGGCTACTCCGTGCGGCAGAAACGTACGGTCCAGGCTTTGGGCCTGCGCAAGTTGCATCAGACCGTTGAGCGGGCTGATACAGCGTCCGTGCGCGGTATGGTGCAGAGCGTAATTCACCTCGTTGAGGTTGAGGAAGTCGAAGCCTAGTGGGCTGGAGGCAATTGGATGAAGCTACATGACTTGCGCCCTGTGAAGGGTGCCAAGAAACGCCGGAAGCGTGTAGGGCGTGGTATCTCGGCGGGGCAGGGCAAGACCGCCGGTCGAGGTACGAAAGGCCAGAACTCGCGCAGCGGGGGTGGGGTAAAGCCCTATTTCGAGGGTGGTGCGCTTCCGTTGGTCCGGAAACTCCCCTTTGTGCGTGGCTACAATTTCTTCAATCCGTACAAGGTTGAGTTCACGCCGGTGAACGTGGGCGACCTAGCCGAGCGCTTCTCGACCGGAGCCGATGTCTCGCCCGGGAGTTTGAACTCGGTGGGGTTGGTTGGTGATGTGGATGATCTCGTGGTCGTATTGGGGCGCGGCGAGGTCGAGTTCCCTCTGCACATCAAGGCTCACCGTGTGTCGGCATCGGCCAAGGAGAAGATCGAGGCCGCCGGCGGTACGGTAGAGCTCCTGCCTTGGACGCGCGGCGGATACCGGACGCGTTAGGGGACGACGCTGCAGAGTGTCGAGCCCTACCTAGACTATATGGAGGGGAATGATGATTGAAGCCCTACGCAATGCCTTCAAACTGCCGGATCTGCGCCGGCGGATGTTGTACACAATCCTGATCCTTGTGGTCTTCAGGATGGCGTCCAACATTCCCGTGCCTGGTGTGGACCGGCAGGCTTTGAGCGCAGTCTTCAGCTCTGCTTCTGCTTCGGCAGCTAGTCAGTTTGCAGGGCTGCTGGACTTGCTGTCGGGCGGTGCGGTGTCCAACTTCTCCGTCCTGGCAGCGGGTGTCTACCCGTATGTGACAGCGCAGATTGTGGTGCAGTTGCTGGTTCCGATCTTCCCCAAACTGGAGCAGCGGATCCAGGAAGAAGGCGACGGAGGACAGCGCAAGATGAACCAGTGGGTTTTCTACCTGACGGTACCCCTGGCGGCCTTGTACGCATTCGGACAGGCACAGCTGTTCCAGGCTGCCGCGGTCGGTTCACGTCCAATACTTCCGAGCTTCGGTTGGGGACCGGGAAAGACCTTGCCGACGATCACAATCTTGTTGACGATGACCGCCGGCACGATGGTGGCTGTCTGGCTGGGTGAACTGATCACCGAGCAGGGCGTCGGCAATGGTCTATCGCTGATAATTTTTGGGGGCATCGTATCGCGTGTGCCTGCCAATGTGCGCGGCATCGCCGAGACAGACAAGTGGCTGGGTGTGGCCATCTTCTTGATCATCACCGTTCTGACGATGCTGTTCATCGTGTTTGTCCAAGAGGGTGAGCGACGGATCAAGGTTCAGTATGGGAAGCGTGTGCGGGGCATGAAGGTCTATGGAGGGGGAAGCACTTACATTCCCCTCAAGATCAACACCGCCGGCATGATCCCCCTGATCTTTGCTCAGTCAATTCTCGCGTTCCCTGCGGTCATCGCACAGTTCTTCTTGAGCAGCACGAATCCCGGTGTGAAGAATGTCGCGGAAGGTGCTGTGAACTTCTTCAGTGGATCGAACCCGTGGTACGCACCGGTCTACTTCCTGGCTGTCGCTGGGTTCACCTACTTCTACACTTTCGTAATGGTTGAGCAGCAGAATCTACCCGAGATGCTGCAGAAGCAAGGAGGGTTCATCCCGGGTGTCCGTCCGGGTCGGCGGACCGAGGAGTACATCTTGGGTATCTACAAGCGCATCACGCTGGTAGGCGCTCTGTTCCTGGGTTTCGTTGCCGTACTGCCGTACATTGTGGGGTTGTTCATGACCTCCAACCAGATGCTGATCCAGAGTTCCGGTCTGCTGATTGTAGTCGGCACGGTGATGGACACGATGCGCCAGCTGGAGTCCCAGTTGTTGATGCGCAATTACGAGGGCTTCCTGCGCTAGTCACCAGAGTGTGGTATAATGGGAGACTGCCTCGCCTGCCGGGAAACTGCGCGTGCGGGACACAAGATCAGGGGTAGGTTCATGGATTTGGGCCTGGACCTGGTGAGAGAAGAAGGAGCAGTGAGATGAAGGTTTCACCTTCGGTCAAGAAACGATGCCCTAAGTGCAAGATTGTACGTCGACGCGGTGTTGTGCGCGTGATCTGTGATAATCCCAGGCACAAGCAGCGCCAGGGTTAGGCTCACCGTTGTCAGAATCGCAGTTCAGAGGAGGTAGATAGAGCATGGTTCGTATTGCAGGGGTTGACCTGCCGCGAAACAAGCGCATTGAGGTCGGCTTAACCTATATCTACGGCATAGGTCGCAAGACCAGCGTGGCTATCCTGGATCTGGCCGGAGTGGATTCCACGAAGCGTGATTCCGAGCTCACCGAGTCAGAGGTAAGCTCCATTCGTGACGTGATCGAGCGTGAGTGTTTGGTCGAGGGTGATCTGCGCCGCGAGGTCCAGATGAATATCAGGCGTCTGATCGAGATCGGTTCTTATCGTGGGCTACGCCATCGTCGGAATCTGCCTGTACGTGGTCAACGGACGCGGACCAACGCGCGCACCAAGCGCGGTCCCAAGAGGACCGTGGCTGGTCGTGGTCGGCGGCGCGGGTCGAAGAAGAAGTAATCGGTTGAGCCATTTCGTGACGGGTATCAGGAGGTTCTATGGCTAAACGAACATCTCGAGAATCAGAACGAGGGCCGCGCACACGACGTGTGAAGCGCAATGTGCCTCGTGGATGCTTCCACATCAAAACATCGTTCAACAACACGATCATCACGGTCACCGATCCGGAAGGCAACGTTCTGCGCTGGCTGACGCCCGGATCTGTCGGATTCCAGGGAACGCGCAAGAGCACGCCGTTTGCGGCACGGGTCGCCGCAGAGCGGCTCGCGCAGGATGCGATCTCTAATGAAGGCATGCGTGAGGTGGATGTCTTTGTGAGTGGGGCCGGCCCCGGCCGCGAGGCATCGCTCAGGGCGATTGCGGCTGCCGGATTGCGGGTGCGCTCAATCGTTGACGCTACACCCATCCCACACAATGGATGCCGGCCTCCGAAGCGGCGGCGCATCT
>CBFCZM010000097.1:0-8375 GCA_965602565.1 uncultured Anaerolineae bacterium | reverse complement strand
ATGACACTTCAAATCGGGCTGCTGCTGGGCATCATTCTGGCTGCGGTCGTGCTCTTCTCACTGGAGCAGTTCCGCGCAGACGTGATCGCCTTGGGCATCCTCCTGGCTCTCAACCTCACCGGCCTGCTGTCGCCATCACAGACCTTTGCCGGTTTCGGAAGCGACACGGTTGTGATGATCTTTGGCCTGCTGGTCCTGACGGCATCGATGATCCGCACCGGCGTTATTGATTACGCCGGCCGCAGACTTATGCGTGCAGCAGGAGACCACCCTGAAGGATTCCTGCCTACCATCATGGCCATCGTCGCGGCACTCAGCGGCTTCATCAGCAACACCGCCACGACCGCCCTCTTTCTGCCCATCATCCTCGAACTCAGCCGGCGCACGCGGACACCGCGGTCACGTCTGCTGATGCCGGTAGCCTTCTCCGCGATCCTGGCGAGTTCTGTCAGCCTGGTGGCATCCTCGACCAACGTGCTTATCAGCGGACTGATGAGCGAGGTCGGGATGGAGCCTCTGGGTATGTTTGAGCTGGCCCGCGTGGGCGTGCCCATCACCCTGTTGGGCCTCCTCTATATGGTGACGATCGGCAACCGGTTGATCCCGGTCCGCAAACAGGAGACCGATGAAGAACCCTTCGGGATTCATCCCTACGTGGCCGAGGTGATCATCCTTCCAGATTCTCATCTTGTCGGAAAGACACTTCTGGAGGCCGCGCTGGGCCGGGACCTGGACCTGACCATCATCCGGATCGTGCGCAGCGACAACCGGTATTTAGTCCCCAGCGCAGATCTGCAGCTCCAGGAAGGTGATGAGCTGCTCGTTAAGGGCGAACGCAGCGACGTTCTGAACATCAAGGACACCACGGGACTTGCTTTCAAGGCCGAAGTGCAGCTATCTGATCCGCGCCTCCAGGACAGAGAAACGCAGCTCGCGGAAGTGCTCCTCCTCCCCCGCTCGTCCCTCGCGGGGCGATCTCTCAGGACGCTGCAATTTCGTCAGAGATACGAGTTGCAGGTGTTGGGCATTAACCGGCGGGGCAAGGAGATGTTCAGCAAGCTGAGTCGCATCCGCCTGCATCCGGGCGACCAGCTCCTTCTGCAGGGACCGCGCAGCAACATCCGAGCACTGGACCCGGACGACTTCCATATCATCGGCGAGGTCCACCACACGCAGCTCAACCGCAAGCGCGCGCCGATCAGCATCGCCGTCTTCGTCATTGCCCTCTTGCTGGCGGCCCTCAAGCTGGTCAGCCTCCCCATTGCCGTGACGCTAGGAACGCTCGCGGTCTTCCTGACGCGCTGTATCACGCCCGATGAGGCCTATAGGCAGGTGGCGTGGCAGGCTCTGATCGTCATCGGATGTATGCTTGCGCTTGGGGCAGCGATGCAGTCCACCGGCACAGCCGACTACCTGGCGCAGCAGGTCGTGCGGCTTCTCGACTCCGGCAACCCTATCGCCCTGCTGACCCTCTTCTTCTTCATCACCGTGCTGCTCACGCAGCCTATGTCCAACCAGGCGGCGGCTGTGCTCATCCTGCCCATTGCCGTGAAGACCGCGATGCAGCTGGGCCTCAATCCGCGGACCTTCGCCATTATGATCGCGGTCAGCGCCAGCTGCTCGTTCATCACACCCCTGGAACCGGCATGTCTCATCGTCTACGGGCCAGGGCACTACAGGTTCACCGACTTCACCAAGGTCGGCCTCCTCCTTACGCTGATCATCTACCTTATCAGCATCCTGCTTGTCCCATACTTCTGGCCCTTGTATACTTGAGAGGAAAGCCAAGCCACGCTTCCCATCTATGAGAGGGGGCTCGATAGGATGGATCTGGCCACGCTCCATCCTGCAGTACGCACGTACCTGAGAAAGGGCATCCTCACCGGAATACCCGGATGGGCTTCCTCGGAGCCCTTCGTGGTTGCACCGCTGGCCCAAGGTGAGTACAACCTGAACTACCTTGTCCAGCAACGGGATCGCCGTTGGGTGCTGCGCGTCAACATCGGGTCACAGATCCAGCGCGAGGATCAGATCGTGTATGAGTACAGGGCGCTCTGCCTTCTGGACCCTTCCGGCGTCACCCCTCACCCCTATGACGTCGATGACAGCCGGACTCACCTCGACTATGGGGCCCTGGCTATGGAGTATCTGCCCGGCGAGCAGCTGGACTACCGGCGAGATATCGAGGCCGTTGCCCGGCTCTTCGCGCGCATCCACCGGCTGGAGATCCAGCCCGATTCGAACCATCTCATCGTGGAAGAGCGCCCGCTCACGATGACCTATGAGGAGTGTGCGCGCCTCCTCCCAGTTTATCTCGAGTCGGAGTTGGCCGACCCGGCGCTCCGCGACTATCTTGTCGATGTGTTGGCCTGGGCCAAAGAGGCGTGCCACGCAGAGCGGTACTTCATTGAGGATCCGTTGCCCTGCATCATCAATACCGAGGTCAACTCCGGCAACTTCATCGCCAACCGCGAACAGGGATCTCTCCACCTGGTGGATTGGGAAAAGCCGCTGTACGGAGATCCATCACAGGATCTGTCGCACTTCTGCGCTCCTATGACAACACTGTGGAAGACCGAGTATCGCATGACATCTCAGATCAAACGACGCTTTCTTGAGGCCTACAAGGATGCAGTCGCTGACCCGCACCTCAGGAACACCATCGACCAGCGCGTCAGGTTGCGGGATCCCTTCAACTACCTGCGCGGGATTTCGTGGTCGGCGATGGCATGGGTGGCCTACCAGACAGACGCCCACGCGGTGAAGAACACCGACACCTTCCGCAAGGTCACGTCCTATCTTGACCTCGCCTTCCAGCGTGAGATGTTCGACCCTTACCTGAAAGCCGGCACCACCATCTGCTAGACACCGCCCACGGAGACACGCCTAGTGAGACAACACCTGATCATCTACGCCAAACGCCCCCTCCCCGGGTACGCCAAGACACGTCTCGGTGCAGGTATCGGCGCCGAGCAGGCTGCCGGGGTCTACGCCCGACTGCTGTACACTTACCTTACCGGTGTTATCTGTGAGCAGCTGCCTGACACCGTCTTGGAACTGGCGGTGGCGTCCGGTGAGGACTGCGCCTATTTCGAACAGGCATTCCCGGAGATGCTGGTCCGTCCCCAGATCAAGGGAGACCTCGGCGCGCGTATGCACAATTCATTCCAACAGGCATTCCGCGAAGGTGCCGAGGCCGTGGTGCTGACCGGGAGCGATATTCCAGAGCTGACGGTGGCCATCGTCCGCCATGCCTTTGAGCTGCTGCGGTTCCCTGATGACAGCGATCGTCTCCCGGGCGTCATCGGTCCGGCCACCGATGGCGGCTACTACCTGATCGGGATGCGGGCGCCGGGCGCCGGCCTCTTCGACAACGTCACCTGGAGCACAGAGACCGTTCTGACAGACACCAAAGCAACAGCAGCAAAGCGCAGCGTTGCGCTCGCAGAACTACCCACGCTTTCCGATGTCGACCTGACCGACGACTACAGAACGTGGGTGAATCAGCTCAGATCAGAGTGCCCGGACACCGGCGCCGGTAGGTGATCACTACGGACAGCACAGGTAAGAATCGCCACCGATATCACATCGATACAGGTATGGGTGAGATGAAGACAAGCAACTGACCGAAGTGCCCAATGCTGACTGGACAGGGAACACTGAAGTCAAGTATCCAGCCTAAGCGAAGGAGGGCGATGCATGCTGGTCTCTGTGATTATTCCGGTACTCAATGAAGAGGACAGTATCCGCGCATGCATCAACAGTGCACGGAGAAGCTATCCACTGGACCAGGTGGAGATCATCGTTGCGGATGGCGGCAGCCAGGACCGCACGTTGAGCCGGCTTCCTCACGATGTCAAGGTTGTCCAGGCCCACCGGGGTCGCGGTACCCAGATGAACTGTGGAGCAGACGTCGCAGAGGGCGAGATCTTTCTGTTCTGTCACGCTGACTCGCGCCTACCGGACAGTTGGCGCAGCTCCGTCATCACAGCGTTAGCCAATCCTGGTGTCAGCGGCGGCGCCTTCAACAGACGCTATGAACCCGCCCAGGGGCCTATCCTCCGATTCCTCAACCGTTCTCGAAGCTTTGGGTGGTGGTGGGCAACCCACGGCGAACGCTGTCAATTCATGACTAGAGCTGTCTTTGAGGACATCGGGGGCTTCCCCAACATCCCGTTGATGGAGGATGTCGAGCTGTCGAGGGAGTTGCATAAGCGGGGCAAGATCGAGATCGTGTTCCCGCGCGTGGTCACCTCAAGCAGGCGCTTACTGGAAAACGGCGTACTCCGCCAGGGAATTCTCGTTCAATGGTACTGCTTCCGCTACCTCTGTCTTGGAACATCAGCAGAGGAAATCGCCTGCCTCTACAGATCCAGTCGCGAGGAACTGGCCGATGCACAGGTCGTACCATCGTGGCCTACATAGTGTGGAGTTCATCAAGGGAAAACAACATGGCAGAGAACGTCAAGCCTAGACATTGGAAATGGTTCCACATCCCATTGATCATCATCGTGATCAGTTTGCTGGGAACGCTCATCTGGGCCTACTTCAGCAAGTACGACAGGTTCAACAGCGACAATCTACAGGCATTTGTGGGGGAGTTTGGTCCCTGGGCACCTCTGGCGTATGTCCTTATCTATATTGTGAGTTCCCCAATCCCCGGAATCGCCACCTTGCTCTCACCACTTGGCGGGCTGCTATTTGGGGCAGTTTGGGGTTCGGTTCTGGTCGTGAGCGTGGCGACGCTTTCAGCACTCATCCCCTTCACGATGTCACGTCAACTCGGCCAGGAATGGGTCGCGACAAAACTAAAGGGAGAACGGTTAAGGGACATCTACGACCGCTCCCAAGGACAGGGCGGATTCGTGTTTGTGATGATGATGCGGCTGGTACCAATCATCCCCTGGGAGGTGCAGAACTACATCGCCGGACTAACCCAGATACCCATTCCGGTCTTCCTTTTGGCAACAGCGATCGGCATCATCCCCGGCAGCGTGTCGTTGGTGCTCCTAGGGGATTCTGTGACCGATCCCTCATCAGGGCGGTTCGCCGCCGCCATTGCCCTGAACGCTTTCTTCATCCTCGGCACCCCTGTGATAGCCACTTTGATGAATCGACGTAAGAAACGGCGCCGGACCGGTGATGAGGAGACGACCTCATGAAGTGGGATGGCAGCGAATACGAAGCAAGTCTCAAGCGAATTGTGGACTTCGGGCTGGACAATTGCATCGGGGCCAATGACTGCATGCGCGTCTGCCCTGTCAACCGCCTGAGTATCAACCAGAACGAGCTGGATTCCGTGCTAGTATCCGGAATATGGACGAACCGGGTGCAGACATTCGTCACCGAATGTGTGCAATGCGGGGACTGCACTCTGGCATGTCCTGCAGGAGTCCAACGGGACCATATGATGTTGATGCTGAAAGCTCTGCTGCCGACGATCCCGAAGCAGTGGAGAAACTACTATCTTTTGAAGGGGCGGCAGGATCAGGACCTCCTTATCAGGCTCTACGACATCGTTGCACGCATCATCGCAGGCCCTCTGGGAAAGTATGTCGACAAGGCCAACCTAGAGCAGAAATCACTGCTCTTCTACTTCGGTTGTTACGTCTTCTCACCATCGGGCGCACCGGCGGCCACCCTCAGATTGGCCGACCGGCTGGGTCTGGACTACGAAGTCTTGGCCGGCGTCCGGTCCTGCTGTGGGTGGCCCCAGTACCTTACAGGAAGAATGGGATACGGGCAGCAGATGATCAGTCACCTGGAAACGCTCGTCAGCAAGGCCAATCCTGAGGTCATCGTCACCGGCTGTGCCGAGTGCTACGCAGCACTGATGCGCCTCAAGAAGAAGACAGGGGCAACGTGGCAGCCGCTAACGACGCCGGAATGGCTCCTACAACACGCTGACACCTTGAAGTGGCAGAGATTCAGCTATCCTATCGCGATCCATGACTCGTGCCACGTCACCAAAAAGCTCGGTAAGCCCGATCCCGCACGCAATCTACTTACCAGAATCGCGGACGTAGTAGAGATCGCAGCGACACCCGAGGAATGCATATGCTGCGGCTACTACAATGTCCATGCCAATCATGAGTTGGACGAAAAGCTCCACCAGGACAAACTGAACGTCGTGCGAGAGCGTGGCGCCCAAGGCATGGCAGTGGAGTGCGTAACCTGCTGGGAAGCCTTCAACAAGCCTTTCACGAGCGCTGACATGCCGCTATGGGAGCTGATGGTCGCTGCGGAGCTCGCGACCCGAAGAGGTGCACAATGACAGAGACGCGCTACCTCATCCTTGGTAACGGTGTTGCCGGCCTCTCGGCCGCGCAGGAAATCCGTCGCGCCGATCCCGACGGCAAGATCACCATCGGCGCCGATGAAGCCGACCCCTACTACTACCGGGCTTCGCTCTCAGAATGGATCTCCGAAGAGAGCGGCGACGATGCGATCGTGGCCCGGACGCCTGCATTCTACGAATCCATGCGCTTTGAGACGATCCAGGGATTGGCGACCAGAGTCGATCCACAGGCCAAGACCATCACGCTGGCAGACAACCGGCAGATCCCCTATGACAAGTTGCTGATTGCCACCGGCGCCAACGCTAACCGCATCCCGATTGAGGGATTGACGGATTCGTTGGCCTACCGGACCTGGCAGGATGCCCGGGACATCAAAGCCGGGATTAGAGCGGACAAACGGGTCCTGATTCTGGGGGGCGGGGTGTTGGGCCTGGAGCTGGCCGGCGCGCTGGTTGAGATCGGAATGACCAACATCGCGATCGTCCAGCTTCTGGAGTTCGTGGGGCCGCCGCTGCTCGATCAACCGGCCGGTAAGTGGCTACAGAAGCGCATCACAGTCGATGGCGTGCAGCTCTTCCTGGGAGATACGGTCGAGCGAGTCGAGGGCAACGTCGCCCATCTCAAGAGCGGCAGGTCCTGGACGTTCGACCTCTTCGTCCAATCGGTCGGTGTGCGGGCACGCTACCCCGAGATCTCCGGTCTCGAGATCGGTCGCGCGGTCAAGATCGATGAACATGCGGCGACCAATCTGCCGGACATCTTCGCTGCCGGCGACTGCACCGAGACCTATAAGCCCGCACTCGATCGCTGGATGGGCACACGCATCTGGCTGGGCTGCGCACGCCAGGGCAAGGTGGCCGGGTGCAGCATGACCGGCATTGACGCCAGCCTCACCGAGTATCCCTTCTTCAACGCTTCGATCATCTACGATCTGTACTACGCCTACATCGGCGAACCCAACATCGACGGCGGCGAGATCCACCTGTGGGAGAATGACACGACATACCGGAAGATCCGTGTCGTCGATGGCAAACTGGCCGGCGCCGTGCTGATGGGCAACCGCGGGGGCATGATGGCAATGTACAAGGCTGTCGGACTCCCCGTAGCCGAGTACGGAGATGCCATCATCCACCCGAACTTCCCCTGGAATGATCTGACCGGCGCGGACTGGGACTACCTTTTCTACTGACAACTCCAAGGAGAGAGCGTGGCGGCAATCCAACTCGAAGGCGTAACGAAGGTGTTCCAAGAGGTTGTGAGCTTGGGCAATCTCTTCGGCAGGCGTCCGCGAACCCCGGGTTCGCAAGCCCTGGGTTCGCGAACCCCTGGGGTTCGCACACTGCCGAGAGAGACCTTGACGGACGACGGCGATCAAGCGGAGACGCAGGCAGGCGATGTCCTTGCCCTGGACGCCCTCGACCTGACCGTCGCCGACGGAGAGACCATGGTCGTCGTCGGACCCTCGGGGTGCGGCAAGAGCACGCTTCTGCGTGTCGTTGCCGGTCTCACCGACTACGAGGGTCGGGTCCTGTACGATGGCCGGGATGTGCGAGAGACTCCGGTCAAGGAACGTTACGTCGGCATGGTCTTCCAAGGCTATGCGCTCTACCCCCATTTCTACGGCCGGGGCAACCTCCAGTTCTTCTTCAAGGTCAACAAGGCCCCCGACAAGGAAGCTGAGGAGCGCATCCGTGTCACCTCAGAGATGATGGGATTCGGCTTCCAGGAGCTCTTGCGCCGGAAACCGGGCACGCTCTCCGGCGGGCAGCAGCAGCGTCTGGCCATCGCCCGGGCGCTGGTTCGGCAACCCCAGCTCTTTCTCTTCGACGAACCCCTCTCCCATCTGGACGCGAAGCTTCGCGCTAGCACCCGGGTAGAGATCAAGCGCCTGCTGCACCGGTTCCGCATCACCGCTTTGTATGTAACCCACGATCAGGTCGAGGCGATGGCATTGGGCGACCGCGTCGCCGTCATGCGCGATGGCCGCATCGAACAAGTCGGCATCCTTCGCGACATCCTGATCGACCCTGACAACGCCTTCGTCGCCGGGTTCCTCGGCCTGCCGCCGATGAACCT
>CBFCZM010000096.1:0-8386 GCA_965602565.1 uncultured Anaerolineae bacterium | reverse complement strand
CTGCACGCCGCTGTTGTTCTACAGCTCCGAGACCGTGGTGAAAGGCCCGTCGATCTCGTGCCGGTTAGCCAGGTGGGAAGTCTCGGCATCCTCCCGGTAGTGGGCCCCGCGCGACTGTTGGTTGTGCCAGGCGGCCTGCGTGACGATCCACGCGGCCTGGGACATATTCCGTAGGCCGATGAGCCGGTCGTTCAGACGAGTAGAGCGGTAGAAGTCACCGATGACTTCCCACAGATGGTTCAGATCTTTGATCGCCCGGGCGAGGCGGTGAGTGTAGCGAGAGACCCCTACATAGAGCCACATGATGTTCTGGATGGTCCGGGAGACCCGGAAGGTCAGCACTGGGTCCGCGCCCTCACCCTCACTGACGTCCCGCCAGGGTGGGATTCTGTCCTCCGCCACCCGGGCGAGGTCGTCGCGCTGGGCGATATCCGCCGCTGCATTGTGTCCCCAGACCAGCCCCTCAAGAAGCGATGTGCTGGCCAGGCGGTTCGCGCCGTGCAGGCCGGTGCAGCTCACCTCGCCGATGGCATAGAGCCCCTGCAGTGAACTTCGACCACGGTCGTCAGTATGGACGCCGCCGCAGAAGTAGTGGGCGGCCGGGACCACGGGGATGGGCTCCTGTGTGATGTCGATGCCGGCTTCAAGGCACGTTCTGAAGATCGTGGGGAAACGCTCCGGGATGCGCGCAGTGTCCATGGAGTCCGCCAGGTTGAGGAACACGTTGGGGTAGCCGTGCTCCAGCATCTCGTGGTGGATGGCACGGGCGACGACATCACGGGGTGCGAGGTCGCCCCATTTGGGGGCGACTCTGTCCATAAAGTGGCGACCATCAGGTGTGTACAGCTTGGCACCCTCACCGCGCACGGCTTCGGAGATCAGGAAGTTGTCCGCGCCGGGTACGGCCAGCGTGGTTGGGTGAAACTGTATGTACTCCGCGTTGATGACGCGGGCGCCGGCGCGATACGCCATCGCCAGGCCGTCGCCGCGCGCACTGGGTGGGTTGGTGGTGTGCCGGTAGATCCGGCCGACGCCGCCGGTCGCCAGCACCGTGGCCTTGGCCAGGATGCGATTCACCTTGTTGGCGGCCCGATCCAGCACGTACGCGCCGTGGCACGTGATCGGCTCATAGATAGCCAGGGGATCGTTGCTGTGGTGGGAGGACGTGATGAGGTCGACAGCCGTCGACCCGGTCCTGAGTTCGATGTTGGGCAGACTCTGGAGCCGCTGGATCAGCGCGACCTCGATGGCATGGCCTGTGGCGTCGCCGATGTGGAGAATTCGCGCTACGGAGTGGCCGCCCTCGCGTGTGAAGATGGGATTGCCGTTCGTATCGCGTTCGAAGGGGATTTGCAGGTCATTGAGCAGCAAGTCCTCGACAAGTCCCGGGCCCTGCTCGGCCAGCAGTCGTGCCGCGCGGGGGGAGCTCAGGCCGGCACCGGCGTGCAGAATGTCTTGGGTCAGCAGATCTACGGAATCGGTGGCCCCCTTCCCAACGATGCCCCCCTGAGCGTAACGGGTATTGGACTCCTGGGGGTCGTAGTTGCGCGTGATGACAATGATATGGCGCTGTGTATCCCGGGCCAGCTGCAGGGCAGCTGTTGCTCCAGCGATGCCACAGCCGATGATGAGTACGTCGGTCTCGATAGGCATGGTGTTCCTTCTCTGCTAGAGCTCCAGCATGCGCTCCAGCGCGATCCTGGCCCAACGCGTCGTCTCAGCATCGACGGTGACCTCGTTAAGCATCTCTCCTCTGGCCAGGCCCTCCAGGAGATCGGCTAACTTCGGGAGCGTGATCCGGCTCATCGAACCGCAGAAGGGGGGTACGTCGGCAAGCGTGATGATCTTCTGTTCCGGGTGCATTGCCTGGAGCCGGTGTACCAGCCGGCTCTCGGTGCCAACGGCCCACTGGGTACCCGGGGCAGCCTCGTCTATCCGCCGGATAATGTATGCCGTCGAGCCGTTTTCATCGGCCAGGTCGACGACGGATGCCGGACACTCGGGGTGCACGACAACGCGGATGCCCGGATGCCGCTGCCGAACTGTGCTAACGTGCTCCGGCAGGAAGCGTTGATGGACCTTGCAGGCGCCGGGCCAGAGGATGACTTTGCTCGCCTGGATGGCTTTGACGCTGGGCGGATTGAAGCCGTCCCAGACGAGCATCTCACTGTCGGCGATGCCCATCTTATGTGCGGTATTCCGCCCCAGGTGCTGATCCGGGAAGAAGAAGATGCCGGGACGTTGTGTCAGCGCCCAGCGAATCACCTGATCGGCGTTTCCGGACGTGCAGACGATGCCACCGTGTTGGCCACAGAAGGCCTTGAGCGCAGCCGTGGAATTGACGTAAGTGATGGGAGTGAAGACTTCGCCGGCGTTGCCGGTTGCAGCATCCAGCGCTTCCCAAGCTGCGACAACGCCTTGCGGCGTCGCAGTATCGGCGAGATAGCAGCCCGCACTGATGTCGGGGATCAGGACGTGCTGATGGGCTTTGGCGAGTACAGCTGCACCCTCTGCCATAAAGTGAACCCCACAGAAGACGATGTACTCGGCATCCGTCTGGATAGCCTGGCGGGCAAGCTGTAGTGAATCTCCACGGAAATCAGCTACGTTGACGATCTCGTCGCGCTGATAGTGGTGGCCAAGGATCACCATCCGATCACCGAGCTCCGCTTTGATCTGCCGGATGCGGCGGATCCTCTCAGACAGGCCATTGCCGGGCTTGGGGCTGATCTTCATGCTGAGGTCAAGGGCCTTGACCGAATGGGTCAGGCTGCCTGCTGATAGATAGTCGACGCCGGTTGCCGCAATCTCGGCGGCGCGCTCCAGCGTGATGTTGCCCGAGGCCTCGATCGGCACACGGCCGGCCGCAATCACCACCGCTTCACGCATCTGGTCGGGCGTCATATTGTCCACAAGGATGCGATCCAGTGGTGGATCGCATGCCAGAGCTTCCCTCAGCTCGGCCAGATCGCGGACCTCCACTTCTAGAGGCAGGTCCGGATACCGTGTCCGGGCCTGTTGGACGGCGCGCGTGATGCCGCCGGAGCCGTCAATGTGGTTGTCCTTGACCATGATCATATCATACAAGGACATCCGGTGGTTAGTGCCTCCTCCCATCCGCACCGCATACTTGTCCAGGATGCGGTACCCGGGTAGGGTCTTGCGTGTATCGAGGATTCTGGCACTCGTCGTGGCGACAGCACTGACCAACGCGTCTGTCTGTGTGGCGATTCCGGACATCCGCTGCAGGAAGTTGAGTGCGATGCGCTCCGCTGCCAGCACGCTCCTTCCTGGGCCGGCGACTGTGGCGATAATGTCACCGGTGACGACTTCCAGTCCCTCCTCGACCAAAGGTGTCACAGTAATGCTAGGGTCAACTCTGCAGAAGACGGCCGCAGCCACAGGCAGGCCGGCGATGACGCCCGGGGCTTTGGCAATGATGCGTCCGGTCAGGTGGGTATCCGGGGGCAATGTCGCGAGGCTGGTTGCGTCCCCCGGTCCGATGTCTTCCTCAATGGCTAAATCGATCAAGGGCGCGGCTGCCTCAAGCAGCGCGTCAATGGATTCTGCGGATGTCATCAATGTGTTGCTCCCTATGCCCATGTTCAGCCGCGGTCGGGGAGGCGTGCTGGCAACATCGCCTGCGCGAGCTGCGGATTCAGCGAGGTCTGCATCAGCCCGACGATATGATCCGGCTCTCTATCATACCACGTTCGGGGTGGATCGTCAGATGGGGGGCGCATCTCGCTTGAGGAGGACAAGCCAGACGAAATAGGGCAGGGCCAGCTGCCGTCGCCATCGCCAGGGTTCCAGCACCAGCCGGTGGAGCCATTCGAGGCCCAGGCGCTGGATCCACCGCGGGGCACGCCGGGCAACACCGGCGATGAAGTCGAAGGAGCCGCCTACGCCTACGCCTACCGCTGCGCCTGTCTTGGCCAGGTTGCGGGCCAGCCAGAGGTCCTGTTTCGGCGCGCCATAGGCCACGAGGACCACGTCTGCGCCGGTGCTGCGGATGCGTGACGCGATGCCGGCTTCCTCCGCCGGATCGGGCGAGCCGGCATAGCAGCCCGCAACCTGCAGGTCTGGGTGTCGTGTGGTCAGGATCTCAGCGGTCGCCTCGGCCACCCCCGGCGCCGCGCCGAGGAAGAAGATGCGCCAACCACGCGTCGCCGCGACCTCGGCCAGGTTGGGCACCAGGTCCGAGCCGGCCACGCGTTCCCGCAGCCGCCGGTCGCGCATCCGGGTGGCCCACAGCAGGCCGATGCCATCGGGAATGCAGAGGGCTGCCCGGTTCAGGGTTGCACGGAAGTCCGGATCCGTTCTCGCTCGTACGAGGAACTCGGGGTTGACCGTGGCGATCTGGTGGGGTTCGCCTTGCTCGATCCACCGCGAGACCCAGTTCAGGGCCTCGTCCATAGTGACATCGTAGATGGGCACGCCCATAAGGGTGAGGGCAACGCGTGGTGTGTCCATTCCTGTGTCCTTTCAGGCAGATGCAGCAGCGGCCCCCGCGGAACACACTCCGTGCGGGCCGCTGTCCAAGTGTACCTCAGACGAAGCTCAGTGCCCAATCCCCAATCAGTGCGTAGCGGAAGTCCTCGCCGTTCGAGCTGCGGACCGCGCCGACCACACCGTAGACGAGGGCGATCAGTGGCATCAGCAGGAAGACGAGCGTCAGGACGACGGCGAACGGGATCAGCAAGATGCCGACGAGCACGGCACTCAACGCGCCGACCACGGCCCACATAATCCCGATGAGCAAGCTGCCACCGGCCCAGAAGATCAACTGGAACAGGAATGCCTGCATTGACTGGTAGGCGACGTAGCGGGAGCGGTCCTTGTAGACCAGGTAGATGACCAGGGCTGCGGCTACGCCCAGAAAGCCCGTCACGAGGTTCAGCAGCACGCTGAGATGGGCCAACATCGCCCACGTGCGCTCATCGCTGGCTGAGAGTCTGGCCGCGGGTGCCGAAGCCTGGGGTGCTGCGTTACTGGATGGTGCAGGTGTCACTTCCACCGGTTCCGCGGTGGCCTCGTTCTCTTCCGAAACTACTTCATTGTCTGCGTTCATGGTTCCTCCAGGAATTGCGTATTCTATCCATACTTACGCAGATCCCAGTGTGGGGTTGCATGGGGCGAGTTTGACCATGACGATGGACAGCATGGTCGTTGACCGTGGGACAAGGCTGCTTCCACGAGGCGGTGGCCCTACCGGTCACGTGCCTATGGCGCGCTCTCCTCGAACTCCTGGACCTGATAGGTAGAGACGGCGAGGTCACCCTTGCGCCACGCGGTGGCCGAGAGTCCGGCCTTGTAACACAGCTGGCTGAGGAATTCCTCAGGCATCGGCAGTTGGTCCCAGACCTGCGGCAGGTAGGTCGCTCTGTGCCAGCCCTGCTCAAGGATCACGCCATCGACCTTGGGGGTAAGCTTGTGGACAAGCTCGTCCGCATCCGCGTAGGACAGAGGTTCCGGTGCAGTGAGGACTGAGACCTCGATCACAGTGTCGGGAAGCTCGTCTGCCGTAAGCGACGGAAACCGCGGATCCTCAAAGGCCGCCGCCAACGCGTTGCTGCGGACGTCCTCGATCAGTGATCGCCGGGCAATCAGGGAGCCGATGCAGCCCCGCAGGTCGCCGCTGGACGTGTGCAGCGTGACAAAGACGGCGCCGGGTGCCTCGAGCCAGGCGGGGTGGGGCATCTGCGACGTCCCCGGGGCACCAGGCTCCCCGGTGCCCGGCAGGTCCAGCGCCTCCTCGATGGTTCGGCGAGCTACCTTCAACAGGGTGCTTCCCTGTTCTTGAGTGAGTCGATCGTGGGTCATATCAGGACTCCTCGGTGTAGGCGACGGCCGCGTAGCCAACGACCTGCCGAGTGTTCCCGGAGGTGTCGCCGGATGTGCGGTAGTCGAGAAGCTGGGGATGCCAGTTCCTTGATTCCGCGATGGTCATCAGCGCCAGCGCCGGCGCCTGTCCGCACGCTTCGCCCTTGAGCACGCCCTGGCGGTCCCCGGCAAGCAGGGCATCGAGGAACTGCCGGTCGATGGTGTGGGCCATCCGGTTGTCGTGGTAGTGGCTCAGATCGGAGCTGATGATGATCAGGTCGGTGTCCTCCAGTATCCGGTCCAGTTCCCTCCCTACCGCGATGGGGTCGGTTTCCCCGAAGAGCATCGGCACCACCGGAACGTCGGGAAAAACCGTCTGGATGAACGGTATCTGGACCTCAAGACAATGCTCGGGCGTGTGCGGCGCGTTGACGGCGCTGAACAGGTCCTGACTCTCGGTCAGGGCCTTCACAAAGGCGCGATCCACCGGTTGTGTGCCCAGGGGCGTGGCGAAACCGTCGACGTCGGCAAGAGCGACACCAGGGAACCAGCTGCGATGCGAGGGACCCATAATGATGATGCGTCCGGGTCTGGAGTGCTGCGCGCTCAGCAGCCGGTAGGCATAGGCGGCAACCGGCCCGGAATAGACGTAGCCGGCGTGGGGAGCGATCACGGCGCGCACCCCCTCCAGGTACGGGACGGTGACTGCGGCCATATAGGCATCTATCTCGCGGCGCAGGACACCCGGATCTGCCGGATAGAACATACCGGCCACGGCTGGCGGTCGTATATCAGCCATCGTTACCTCCCCTTACATCGACATGGCCCCGGTATCGTTTGCCGGGGCCATGGTTCTATCGGCCTCCCCACGTTCTCTCAGACGAGGGCAGGGCTTTCCGCGGTCGTTCGCTAATCTGGGTCGGGTTGATCCCCATCGACAGCCTTGAGGCTGAACCCAATGCGCCGTTGATCGGCTTTCACGGAGATCACCTTGACGGTGATCTGCTGTCCTACCTGCACGATCTCCTGCGGATGGCCGACGTTGTCCTCCGAAAGCTCGGAGACGTGGATCAGGCCTTCCAGTTCGGGGCGTTCGACCAGGGCCGCAAACGCACCGAAGGCAGTCAGATTCACAACCTTGACATCCACCAGATCCCCGACCGCACAAGCCTCGTTCACCGTGGTCCAGGGATCGGGGACGAGCCGCTTCAGACTGAGGCCCAGACGCTCCTTGTCCAGGTCGACATCGAGCACGTAGACCTCGACGGTCTGCCCAACCTCCACGATCTCGTGGGGGTCGTTGACGCGCTTCCACGACAACTCGGAGACGTGGAGCAGACCGTCAACGCCTTGCACGTTCACGAACGCGCCAAAGGGGACGACATTGCTGATGATACCCTTCTGCACCGACCCGATTTCCAGGGATCCCAGGATCTCGTGCTTTGTGCCCTGACGATGATAGGCACCCCGCTCCGAGAAGATGAGCCGGTTTCGTTCGGGGGTCACCTCGATCACGGTGAGCTTGAGGATCTTGTCCATCAGCCCCTGCCAGCGCGTCTCTGACGAACCGGTCTGCTGGTAGCGCCGCCAATTCGGCATCAGTTGGGAGCCGGGGACGAATCCGCGCAGCTGGCCCAATCGCACGATCACGCCGCCCTTGTTCGTGTCGACCACAGCTAGTTCTACGGCATCGCTGCTTGCCAGAAGCTTGCGAGCGTCGTCCCAATCAGTCTGCTGGGCCGCTCGGGCCAGCGATACGACCAGTGAGCCATCGCTATCGGTACTGACGACATAAACGCTGACATCCTGCCCCGGCTTGAGGGCATGCAGATCTTGGCTACTCATCTGCTCGACCTCGCGCGGATGGACGACAGCGTCAGACTTGCCTCCGACATCAATGAGGATGGATCTGGGGGTAACCGAGGCGATCACACCTTCGAGGATGTCACCTCGGCGCCGCCTGTGCTCTTCCATGTATTCGTCAAGTAACGACCCCATGGGGTTGGTGTCAGACTCAGAAAACGGTGTGGCACTTTCCATACGATTAGGTTCTCCTGGCTGTGATCTGACCTCCATTATAAAACAGGTTTCCCAAGGGGGCAATTTGGTGTGGCATATGGGCGGCCTGCCGCTGCACCGGCGGCAACCGTGGTCTCGTGCCTGGAACGCTTCCAGCTCCCCCTGGTCCAGCTGCAATCCCTGACTCGGTGACTTGCCCCATATTCTGGAAGGGGGGCAGTATCTTTCCCTCAGGAAATGCGCTGGACTGTGGTTCAGCGCGAGCCAAAGCTCTGCCTTACGCGCTTGAGGCGGATCACAATCCGCCTCTCTGCGGTTCCATCGCAAATCTCGTGAGTAAAGCATACAGTGCCCTGGAACACGCCCAGTTGCGATTCGCCGCTTGATCGCTATACTTGGAGCTTGGGTCGGGATATCGTGCGGCCTAATTACACCGGAGGGCGGGCTGTGCGGGCTATGACGTGGTTGCGTCGGGTCGTGCCGGTTGGGCTGCTGCTGTTGGCGCTGGGGTGTGCGCTTTTCGATCTGGTCAACCCCACGTCGG
>CBFCZM010000095.1:0-8397 GCA_965602565.1 uncultured Anaerolineae bacterium | reverse complement strand
GCCCGATCGGGGCGCGGCCTCGACTTTCATGCTTGCGTGGTGTGCGTGTGCGCACATGGCATCTATTCCGAGAATCGCCCCTACTCGACCCACATAGAGATATTCGTGCGTGCGTGACACCCATATCAAGCGAGGGGGACCATTTCGTCTGCGTTTGAGCTCACAGCAAAGCTCGGGTACACTAGGCCCAGTGTGGCGGGACAAGTCACCTGTAGCCACGGTGACATCAAAGGAGGAAGCGATGAAAGTTCTGGTGATCTACTCGAGCCCCAACTATGACGGCTTGACGGCCGCGTGCTCGTCCTCAGCTGTGGAAGGCGCCCGAGCCGCCGGCGCCGAGGTCGAGGAAGTCAGGCTGAACGATCTTGCTGTCGGCATGTGCGAGGCGTGCGGCCACGGGTGGGGCACCTGCCTGGAACAGCACCGCTGTCAGGTCGCGGATGGCTTCCAAGAACTGCACGTCAAGACCTGTGCAGTAGATGCGCTGATCCTGGTGACCCCGGTCTATTGGGGCGAGATGAGCGAATCGGCCAAAGCTTTCACCGATCGCTTCCGCAGGTGTGAAGCGACGCGCGGGGAACAGAGCTGCCTGAACGGCAAACCCGTACTGGCCGTAGCGGCCGCAGGTGGGAGCGGTGGCGGGATGATCTCATGCCTGACCAGTATGGAGCGGTGGATTCGTCACGTGCACGCCAAAGTCTGGGACTTGCTCCCGGTCAACCGCTGGAGCCGGTCCTACAAACTGGTGGCCATTCGTGAGGCGGCGAAGGCTATGGTGGAGGCTGCGACCTAGTACGAAGCTTGATCAACAAGCTGTTTAGGGCTCCGCGAGGGATGCTCGTAGAGCCCTCCCTGCCCTGCGCCGGTTCACCCAGCCTAACTGTACCCGTGATACGGGTGGAACATCTCCCCGACACTCCGCCCGGTGTGGACACGCTCGATGACCCCGGCCAGCAGCGATGACACCGAGATCACGGTCATATTGGGCAGCCGCTTCTCCGGTGGGATCGGCACGGAGTTCGTGGTGACGATCTCCTTGATCGGTTGTTCGCTCATCATTTCCACGGCATCCGCAGAAAGGATCGGGTGGACAAAGCAGCTGTAGATGTCACGAACGCCGGCCTCTGATAGAGCACAGGCGCAGTCGCACATTGTGCCGGCCGTATCCACCTCGTCGTCGACGATGATCGCGTCACGGCCCTCGACCTCGCCAATGACGGTGAGCGCCTCGGTATACCTATCTACGCGCCGCTTCTCGACAAATGCCACCGGGAGATCGAGTTCGGTGGCGAAGGTGCGCGCCTTCTTGGCGAAGCCCAGATCTGCTGCCACGACCACCGCGCTCAGCAAGACCTTCTTGCGCATATAGTCTGCCAGCAGCGGAAAAGCCGTGATCACATCGCCGGGAATGCTGAAGAAGCCTTGGATCTGTCCCGAATGTAGATCCAGCGTGATATACCGATCTGCACCCGCAATCTGGATCATATCTGCAACCAATCGCGCGGTGATCGGAATCCGAGGCTGATCTTTCTTATCAGAGCGGGCATATCCCAGATAAGGCACGACGGCAGTTACGCGACCGGCCGACGCGCGCTTCAACGTTTCGATGAAGATCAACAGCTCCATCAAGTTGTCGTTGGTCGGCGCTGAGGTCGATTGGACGATGAAGGTATCTTGACCCCGAACGCTGGTCCCCAGGCGCACAAAGAGGTTGGTGTTCGGATACGTGATCACTTCACGACTGCACAGCTCAATTCCCAGAACCTCGGCAAGCTGGACGGACAACTCCGGAGACCCCGTACCGCCATACAACCTGATCTCACCAAAGCATCCTACGGATGACATCTAGATCCCCTCCTCGTACTCACGATCCAGAATACTCATAGCCGGCGACTCGCGATACTCACCGTCTACCCACGCCACCTCACGCGGACATCCGTCCGGTTGGAGATTGCACTTCTCGTAGCTATTGAGAAGCTAGACTCCGGACGAGCTTCGCCAGAAGCTCCTGCGCCGCCGATGCCGGGTCTCGATCGCGCCGGGCCACAGATGACAGGGCCTCCTCGAATGCACCCGCGTCAGTGTGCTCGTCGACCAGCGCTCGAACATACCGCTGCAGCCGCGCCTCCAGCTGGGCACGCGCGTGGCGCCGGTGCAGGGCTTGCCACTGCTCTCCGGTCTGAAGATAGTCACGGTGAGCCTCAATGGCATCCACAAGCGCCGGCACACCCTCACCATCCAGGGCACTGGTCTGCAGAATCGGCACGGTCCAGGCCTCATCCGGTGCCGATGGCACCGGATTCGCCGATGCGCCGTGATGGCCGGCGCCCAGCTTGCCTCGAGTGTGCGTGCTACGAAGAGCCTGCAGCGTCTGTTTGGCTTCGGGCCGATCAGCCTTGTTCACCACGATGATATCAGCGATCTCCATCAGCCCGGCCTTGAGGACCTGGATCTCATCTCCCATCCCAGGGGCCTCCACAAGTACCACCGTGTGCGCAATGCGAGCCACATCGGCCTGCACCTGCCCAGCTCCCACCGTTTCCACCAACACCACCGGTACATCCAGGGCATCGAAGAGCATCACCACGTCACGTGTCGCTTCCGCCACACCACCGGGATGTCCCCGCGACGCCATACTGCGGATGAAGACACCGGGATCTACAACAAGATCCCGCATCCGCAGGCGATCCCCGAGCAAAGCCCCTCCCGAAAGAGGGCTGGTGGGATCCACAGCAACCACTGCCAATGACACACCGCGGCCGCGCACCTCGCGTGCCACGAGGTTCACCAACGTGCTCTTGCCCGCCCCGGTGGATCCGGTGAACCCAATGACGTGGGCCCGTCCGGTGCGGGGAAAGAGCTTGGCCAGGGCCACCTCCCCTTCGGGATCGCCATTCTCCACCAGCGTCAGCAGACGCGCCAGTGCCCGGCGATCACCGGCAACCGCTTGCTCGGCCAGGGTGGCTCCATCCTGTGAGCGGATATGCCGTGCCAATCTAGCCTCGCCGCGCTACGTCACGAACGCAGGAGATGATCGTCTTCATCTCCGTTCCCGGTCCGAACACCTGCAAGACGCCCATCGCCAGAAGCTCCGGAATGTCGTCCTTGGGCACAATGCCGCCCAAGAAGATCGGCACGTCGCCGATGCCACGCTCTGCGAGGGCCTCTAGTATCCGCGGCACGAGCGCCATATGCGCACCGGACAGGATCGACAGCCCGACAACATCAACATCCTCCTGCAATGCCGCTTCCGCGACCATCGTCGGTGTTTGGCGCAGACCCGTGTAGATCACTTCCATACCAGCATCGCGCAGGGCGCGGGCCACCACCTTGGCCCCCCGATCGTGCCCATCCAGACCGGGCTTCGCAATCAGCACACGAACCCTATCCGCAGCCGACTCGTGCAAACTAGCACCTCCTTGCGTATAGAGACACAAGCACCTGCAAGATCAGAGGTCGTATCAGAGCCCCCCTACCGAGATAGGACCCCAGTGCGCTCGCGCACACCATGCACGAACGGAAAACTCTAGCTGGATCATCTGGAAGGAGAGACGCTTGGGGAGATGTCCCTCGTGCGGCGGGTCGAGCAGTCTAGACCGTAGCCATCAATGGTGCAGCGGCTACAGCTTAGCACCGCAGTTGACGCAAAGCTCAGCCTGAGGTCCATTCATGAACCCGCATCGACCACACACAATGGGTTGGGCCTCTGCCAACGGTGCCCGGCATGCCTGGCAGTTCTGGGCGCCAATGTCGTTGGGCGTGCCGCAATACGGGCATATGACGTTGGAGAGAATACCCGCTGCGCCCCGTGCGCTGCCTTGCGTGCGGCAATACTCATCCACAGCCTTCCAGACCTCTGAGCGCAACCCTAACCAACGCACGTTTCTGGCGATATCATCGATCTCGCCCAGCAGCCGCAGCGGGTTCAGCCATGCCTGTACGCCGGTCTTCGCCATATCGGCGGCCACACTGAGTACCTTCTGCTCGCTGATGGAGGCGGTGATGCCGGTCTTCGTAGGTGAAACGTGCACCGTGACTGCTGTCGTGGGATCACCGGATTCCCGCTGCCGGCTCTGGATCTGGACCACGGCACGGCCCGCCTGACCCTCCATCCAGTGAGCACGGGTCTCACCCTCATCGAAACGCAGCACCAGCGAACGAGCCAAATCACTAGGCTCGATATTCCCATGATAGGCACGCTGCTCAACTTTTTCAGCCATACTTACGCACTCCTAGAGGCTAGCCAAGCTGCACGAAGTCCTCGGCCGGGAGCACGAAGATGGTCGCCTTGTGCTGATCCGGATCGTCCGGCTGGCGGCACGCCGTCTGAATCGTGGCAAAGAGGAGCTCCAATTGCTCCGGCTCAACACCGACCAGGAGCGTAACATTGCCGCGGCGGAGGAAGCCACCCGTACTTGCGATACGCGTCATACGGAAGTCGTTCTCCACCAGGGCATCTGAAACATCCATGGCATCCGAGTCTTTGACGATAGCGACGACTAGTTTCATTTCTGCACTCCTCACAATTGCACAAAGCGCTCAACTGGTAGGACAAAGACGGTAGCTCCTCCCACACGCGCCTCAATCATCATGGGATATCCCGGAGACAGCGACAACTCCACTCCCATGGGCACGTAGCGCGTGCGGCTTGGACACAGTTCGCGAATCAAGGCGTAGAAATCTGGCAGTCGGCTCTCTGACATACCCACAACCAAGGTAACCATTGCCTCGTGCAAGAACCCGCCAACAGCATCCAACGTCGTAACGGGGAAATCGTTCTGGTTGAGGGCCTTGATGAAATCCCTCGACTGACTTCCATCCACGATGGTGATGGCCATACGATCGATGAGCTCTTCAGGCATTGGTGTCCCCCATAAGTTGCAGGTCTATCCCTAACTCATTATAATGCCTTTGCACTTTTTGTAAAAGAACTGGAGGCGTATGGAGTACCAAGAATCGGTCAACGAAGGGGATTCACTGTACGTACGGCCGGGTGATCTTGTCCTCCTGGTGGGCAGGGATCGAAAGACCGCTATCGTGCGTATGCGACCGGACCAGGAATACCAGAGCCACCACGGCGTCCTGAATATGAGCGACGTCATCGGCAGGCGCTGGGGCGAGTCCGTCGTCACACATCTTGGCCATTCCTATATGATCCTGCCGCCCTCACTTGATGATCTCATCCGGAATATCCGCCGCTCCACACAGATCATCTACCCCAAAGAAATCGGCTACATGCTGGTGAAGATGAACCTCGGCCCCGGCACCCGCGTACTGGAGGCCGGCACCGGCAGCGGCGGGCTGACCACGGCGTTGGCCCGCATGGTCCAGCCCCATGGCCACGTTTACAGCTACGAGGCACGTCCTGAGATACAGACCGTCGCCCGCAGCAACCTCGAGCGACTGGGGCTGTCGGACTTTGTGACGTTCAAGGTTCGGAACATCGAAGAGGGCTTCGATGAGCGAGGTGTGGATGCTGCCATCCTCGACGTCCGCGAGCCGTGGCCCTACCTCAACCAGGTCCACGCCGCAATGCGCGGCGGGGGATTCTTCTGCAGTCTCCTCCCGACCGTGAACCAGGTCGGTCTCCTCCTTCGGCACCTGGAGATGAAGTCCTTTGGCTTTATGGAAGTCGAGGAGCTCCTGCTGCGCCCCTACAAAGCCGTGCCCGCCCGCCTGCGCCCCGTCGACCGGATGGTGGCCCACACCGCCTATCTCGTCTTCGCCCGCGCCCTTTTGCCAACGGAAGGGCAATCCACAGATTTCACAGATTACACCGATTCTCCGGAAACTTAATACGGAGCTCGCGTGAACCGCTTGTACTGAAGTGACGGGGATCCGAAATTCAGGAGGAGCCCTGTATCGAGTCCGGCTGCCTTCAGATAGTTCAGGATCTGGGCTTGTTCGATGCTGCTCAGCTTTGCCAGAGCCTTCAATTCGACGACCACATCGCCATCGCAGACAAAGTCTGCCCGATATGAAGCCTGCAGGAGTTGTCCTCTATAGCGAATCGGTAGCTCGACTTCTCTCCGGAACGGAATATCCTGAAGACCAAGTTCAATCGCTAGAGCTTCTTGGTAGACAGCCTCCAAGAACCCACATCCAAGTTCCCTGTGTACCTCCATCGCAGCGCCGATGATCGCATATGTCTTCGGGTCGCCTCTTGCTGGCATCACGCCGCCATTCCGGGAGACCTAAGGAAAAATCTGTGCAATCTGTGGATTGATCTCCTCCCCTACTTCACGGTGCCCCGGGCGGCGACGGCGAAGACTTGCTCGACCTGGCCATTCCGCACACCGGTGACCTCATCGAAGAGGTTGCTCACGGGGCAGGCATGGTTGGGAATCACGGTGAGGCGCTCGCCGATCTCGGGCTTGCGTGCGCAAGGTCCAAAATCGACGTGACCGTGCTCCTCCGACATAGCGTAGAAACAGGCCTCCGGATACTCCAGGATCAATCCGTGCCCATCCAGGCCAAGGAGATCCGACGAGAACGTCTTGCTCCCACCATCCAGGATCCCGCGGCCCACGGTGGGGCGGCTAACCACCGTCGTGACGACGCTCAGCGCGATCTGGTCCAACGTCATAGCCCCAGATTCCAAGATCGAGCGATCTCCATAGATGTAGGTGCCGGCCCGGTACTCGGTCACCTCGGTCCGCTCGTGGGCCGACCACATCGCCGGCGTACCACCGTAGCTGACGCAATCCACGGCGAGTCCCGACGGCTCTAGCAGCGACTTCGTCGCGTGGACAAAGACGTCGCTATCCGCATTGTGCGGGAACGTCATCAAGCCGCCGAACCGCAGGCCGGCCGAACCCGCGATCAATTGTGCCAGCTCCGCCGCTTCCCGGGGGGTCTGCACACCACAGCGGTGTGTCCCCGTATCGAACTCTACCAGGACGGGAAGCTCAATACCGGCGTCTGTTGCCGCACCGGCATAGCCACGCACGGTAAACGCCGAATCGGCCGTGACGCTGAGCCTCACCCGCGCCGCCAGGCGCATCAGACGTGCCAGCTTGGCAGCCCCCACGATGTTGTAGGGCAGGAAGATATCCTCAAGGCCAGCATCAGCCATGACCTCGGCCTCGCTGGCCTTCTGACAGGCGATACCCACAGCACCCGCCGTGAGCTGCTTCTGCGCGAACTCGGGCACCTTGTGCGTCTTGATGTGCGGGCGGTTGGCGATACCGTGCTCATCCAGATAGCGCTGTAGCCGGACGATGTTTTCCTCCATTCGATCAAGATCGACAACAACCGCCGGTGTATCGAGATCAGCGACGACCATGGAACTAGTCCTCGGGCACCAGCGCGATGCAATCCACCTCGATCAACATCCCTGCGGGCAGCCCAGCCTGGACCGTCGTTCGTGCAGGATAGGGCGCGGTCAGATAGGTTTCGTACAGCGCGTTCATCTCCGCAAAGTCGCCCAAATCGGCCAGGAAGATCCCCACCCTGGTCGCGTTCGCCCACGATGTACCGGCAGCCTCAAGCAGCGTCGCTATGTTATCAAAGACAAGCTTGGCTTGCTCGTCAATCGAACCAAGCCGGAATTCGCCGGTCACCGGATCTACCGGCCCCTGCCCCGACACGAAAACCATCGGCCCCTCGGCCACAATCGCCTGGGAGTAGGCGCCCTTGGGCACCGGCCCTTTCTCGGTGTAGATCTCTTTACGTGTCATGTCATTGCTCCTTGATTGAGATGAAAGTGAATTGGGGAGAAGGGATACGGCGCTATGGACTGATCCCCAAGGTTCTCCACGTCGCCTTGTTGCGTTGTCCTCCTGGTGCCTTTAGCCATAGATCTGCACACAGTATAGGTCAACCGCCGAGAATCCGAAAATTGCCCCTTGCATTAGAACGCAAGTTCTAGTATAATGTGGGCAGTAGTTAGAACATACGATCTAAGTCACCGATTCAGCAGGAGGGACACTATGGCACGGCGAGAACCCAGGTGGAAGGCAATCGATTGGTGGTCATTGGTGATAGCGGGCGCGGTCTTGATCGCAGCGGTGGTGGCAGGCTAGGCCGGCGGGATGCGTGGCAAGGGCCGTCAGCGCAGCGCTCGCGGAGAAGAGACTCCGCACCTGGGTCCGTTGTCGCGCCGCCCGCTGTATCACGTCACGCCACGCCCCTATGGGCCATAGGCAAACAGCGGGACCCCTGAGCGCCCCGCTGCTCTCAGGGGAATCGGGAATGTCGAGAGGCTGCTGTACCAAGCCGCCTAGGCGTTCCTATCAAGGTGACGCCCCGGCGATCATCTCATCCCGCAGCTGAGCGTAGTTCTCGATGATGTCGTTGTGAACCACGGCGACCCGTCCATCCATGCCCACATGAGGGTGAGGATTCTGCTCCGTCACGCCACCATGCGTGGCCCACCGCGTGTGTCCCATACCAATA
>CBFCZM010000094.1:0-8440 GCA_965602565.1 uncultured Anaerolineae bacterium | reverse complement strand
AGGTCTTGCGTGCTTGGGCTTGGTGCTGATTATCATCTTCACCATCGCACGGTACGTGTCGGAGAACGCGCTCATCAAACTGGTTGATGACTATGAAGAAACCGGTGAGCAGCACTCGCTGAGAGAGGGTGTCAAGCTCGGCTGGTCCCGAGCGGCTTTCCGGCAGTGGTTGATCAGTCTGGTCATCACCATACCGATAGTTATCGCGATCATCGTGGCCATCGCCCTATCCGTGACACCTGCCTTGGTCTGGATCACAGGCAACACCACAGCGGGCATCTTTGGCACCGTGGCCGCCGTCGGGCTCTTCTTCCTGGTGATTCTGGCCGCCATCATCGTCGGCACGATCGCAGGCCTGGTAAAGAAGCTCGCCTTCCGCGCGGCGGCGCTTGAAGACCTGGGGGTCTTCCCCAGCATCGGCCGCGGGCTGCAGCTCTTCCGCGAGAATCTGAAGGACGTCGGGCTGATGTGGCTGATCATGTTCGGGATCGGACTGGCCTATGCCGTTCTGATGATCCTCGTGGTCCTGTTGACCCTCGCAGTGGCCGTCCTGTTAGGCGGGCTGGTTCTCGTCGGCGTCAGCGGCCTTGCGGGGCTCTTCCTCGGCCAGATCGCACGCTGGACCGTCGGGGGTATCGTCGGCGTAGGCGCATTCTTGCTGGTGCTGATCATCCCCTTGACCTTCGTCGGCGGCTTGTGGGAGGTGTACAAGTCCTCCGTGTGGACACTCGTCTTCCGGGAGCTCATCGCGCTCGCTGCGCTGACAGATGATGCCGCACCCGAAGTTCCCACAGAAACCGTGGAGATCGAAGACGCAGCGGACGTCTCGGCGGAAATCGACGAGTAGCGCGAGCAACGGCTCGCCACAAAGGAACACCCGCCCACGGCTCCCCGTGGGCGGGTATTCGTTGCGCGTCAGTCAGGGATGTGATCCACGTTCCGGGACAATACAAGGTATGTACCGTGTTGGGTGCCTTGGCCCCACCTGAGATGCACCCGCTAGCCCGCCACCCACGTTGCCACGTATGAAGTCAGCGCTCCCGGCAACGGCAGTCGTGGATCCACAGATACCCAGTACCCCGCCAACCCCAGCTGCAGCGCAGTCAACTCAAAGTGGCATAGTGCAATACCCGTATCGATGCGCTGCATATCCGCCACCCTCACCAACGAATTTCGTGAGCGATACCTACGGGTCCTCTGCATGTAGAAGTGCCAGGACTCGCTGTCCCGTACGATGCGCCACGGCTGCTTACTGGAGGCCGAGGGGCCGATACGCACCATCTCCAGTGCCGTTTCATACGCCCCAACGCCCTCGCGAGACAGCGGGACGTCGAACAGACCCCGACCCTCCGGCGGTGCTTCATAGAAGAGCTGCTCCCGCCGCAGTCGCTTGTCGGCCTGCGCCCCACGCCTGATGACGGAATCCGTGCCACGAGCCCTCTCAGCGATGTTGCCGAGGGCGATGACAGCCGGCAGCGACTCACCTGAACGAAGATCCATCATCCGCTCGAAGCGGCTCTTGGTAAACGTGCCGCCGAGCCACACCGTGCCCAGGCCAAGGCCGGTCGCATAGAGAACCGCCCACTCGACGACGTAGCCAAAATCCTCCAGAGCTCCCGCGCTCTCCGCATCCAAGATCGCGCCGGCGACATACGCTGTAGCTCCCTTGATGAAGCCGTAAGTACCCAGACGCCGAACTGCCGTCTGATCGTCCTTTGCTGCGGCGATCAGCGCAAGCCGCACCCGGGTCCCAAATGGTGCCCGGGACTCACGATCCAGGAACGTCTGGAGCTGGTGTTGAACCTGCGCAACAATCGGTTCGCCGTCGTACGTGCGGCACGAGTAGCGCTTCCGGATCAGACCTATGACGTCTTGTTGGTCGAGCATCGTCTCACTTTGGCCCTTGGTGCCCTATTCCTATGTCTGGGTGACCAGCTCACGAAAACCGCGCACTGTATGGAACGTGATCAGATTCCCGTTGTGCCCACTCTCTGCACGTTCGTCGACGGAACGGCTGAGAACGTGCAGGTTCGCGCCATCGATGATCAAGCTGGCATAGTGCCGCGATCCCTGTTCCACGGGATTGACCGCCACTTACCCGGCAGAAGTCCGGGCGACCACCGGGCAGCTTCGCCAGACCGGGGCTGTAACAGAAGACGGTGACTGCGTCGGGGGACTCACATACAGTCACATACTCATCGGCAAGGGGATGCACTGCTCTCGTCATCGCGGATGGCCTCTCATTCAAGGCATGATCGACGCTGGGTCTCAACCAGCGAGCGCAGCTGCTCAACTTCGCGACAGAACGAGGTAGTGAGGTCCATCTCGGGCCGCGTTCTGGTCCGGAGGGAGAGCGGGACCCCCTCCAACTGCAGGTGATACTTGGCGCTCACAGGATATGCACGCGCCTCCATCACCGAGGTCACGCCCAGGAAGGCCTGCAACTGCTCTGCTCGATCAGAGTCGACCCGCCAGTCACGACACAGCTGACTGTAGAGCTCCGGATGGTAATTGCCCATCACGCCACTGTATCCGGCGGCACCGGCGCGCAGCGATCCAAGTAGCGTCGCCGCATTCGCATTGTAGAGCTTGATCCTGCCCACCGGTGTAGCGGCGACGCCCAGCTTCGCCTTGATCTGCTCCAGATCGCAGCTGGTGTCCTTGAGAAAGATGAACCGACCGGTGCCGGCGCACCACGACATCAACTCGGGGGTGAGCAGCCGCTTGTAGGGATAGGGACATTCATAGAAGCCCAGCGGAATCCAGTCCGGAATCATCGCCAGAAACCGCTCCAGGTTCAGCTTCCACGTATCGTCGGACTCTCCCTCACGCGCAAATCGGTTGGTAACCAGCACGACGGCATTGACACCGCTATCGGCGATGCGCTCGACCTCGGTCGCCTGGTCGCGGGGATCAAGCGAAATGTGTCCTGATGCAATCACGTCGGTGCGCCCATCGGCCAGGTTCACAACAGCTCTGGCGAGCTGTACGCGTTCGGCAAGGGTCAAGTAGAACATCTCACTGGATTGGCAAACAGCAAACAGGCCATCCACATCGTGGGCCAGATACCAGTCAACCATCGCAGCCAGAGCGTTCTCATCAATCCTGTCCGTGTCGGTGAAGGGTGTGACCATCGTAGGCCAGACACCATCCTTGATTGTGTCCTTCATATGGAACTCCAGGCAGCTAGGGATAGACCAGCCAGTATCTGAGATCATACCATCAAACCGGCGACTGTCTGTCGGGGCGCTCTGACAGATACGAACAGAAGACTGCGATCAGCTGTTGAGGCCAGCCAGGGGCGCACAGCGTGATGGGAAGAAGACACATGGAATCTCTGCATGCCAACGCTTCTCCACCTCACAAGCTGCGCCGGAGTCACTCGTGTACCAGCTGCCGACATCGCCTCAGCCCCCGAGCCGGCTGCCTCGAACTTCCTCTACAATGGTTTGGACCCTGTGTACAAGCTGCGCTTTGTCAGATAGATGGAAGCAGCGTAGCCGGGACATTGACAGGAGAGAGACGAACTGTGATGATGCATGCCATCACTGTCGTTGGCGATTCAACATTCCCGATTCACCAGAATCACTTGCCGCCAAGGTCACGGGTGTCAAAGGCGCGATCGCAGTGCCGCCCCTGGACGAAAGCCTTGTCCCAGTTGTAGTCGGCGCGTGAACTCGCACGCGACATCAGTGGAACGGTCTCCATCGACAGATGATCCGCGCTGACCTCAAACACCTTGAACTCAAAGGGTGCCTCGGTGAAGGCACTCGCAGTGACGACGTGAGCCCCTCCCAGGAAGCTATGCGTATTGATGTGGTTGTGACCCCCGATGACAGCTTTGACCTGCGGGAAGCGACGTATCAGCTTCCCCACGACATCCTGGTAGGAGCGCAGTGGCGCGTGATAGGGCTCCGGTCGCCCGATCTGGTCAGCCGGGACAGGCATCACCTGAGCGTGAGCGCATACCAGATGCACCAGATCAGGGTGATGCGCAAGCGTTGCCTCGAGGCTGGCCAACTGCTCCGGCAGGAAATGGGGATTCTGCTCATCGGCCCAAGTGTAGGGCACCTCGCACCATTGGGTCGGCAGAACGTGCAACATCCAATCGGCGCCGCTCAGAGAGTAGGCCAGTTGCCCTCCGGGGAAGAACAGCGGCGCCTCCGACAACCACAGGGCCGCTGAATCCGGCGCGGTCAGGTCATGATTGCCCAGCGCGAGGTACAAGGGGACACTCAGGTCGAACGTCCCTCTGGCGGCGGCAAGCGTCCGGTCGGTGACGACATCCACCATATCGCCGCCGTGCAAGACGAAATCGATGCCTGCGCCGTCCTGATGTGCGATCCAGTCGTCCAGCAGCGCCACGAGCTCGCCAAGCCGGTCAGCATACCGCGGCTGCTGAGTGTAGCCCACGTCATTGGTCGCCCCAAGATGCGTATCCGTCAGGAACACAAACCGTGTCATAGGTGTCACGCTTATACCTCAATCGTGGAATCGTGCAACCCACTGATCGTCGGCGAACCTGACGATTGCCCCTGTGACAAGCGGTGGTAGACTGGCAACCAAGAGGATTTACTGCACGCCCTTGACGCCGTGGGACACATTCTCAGACCAGAGGCCACCGTGAATGCCGAAACCATCTGCGACGACCCCATCGCGCTCCTACAGCGCCTGCTGAGATACGACACGACGAACCCACCTGGGAATGAGGCGGCCTGCGTGGGCTTCATCAACGACCTCCTGACAGGTGCCGGCATCGAGACCACGATTGTCGCCAAAGACCCGAACCGCCCCAACCTCATCACGCGGCTCCGGGGCCGTGGGGACGCCCCCCCCTTCCTGATGTACGGCCACGTCGACGTCGTGACGACAGAGCGCCAGAACTGGACCCACCCACCCTTTGCCGGCGAGATCATCGACGGCTATCTATGGGGACGTGGCTCGCTCGACATGAAGGGAGGTGTGGCCATGATGCTGGCGGCCTTCCTCCGCGCAGGGTCCGAGGGCCTCCGGCTGCCTGGTGACGTGATCCTGACCATTCTCAGCGACGAGGAGGCCGGCAGCGATATGGGCGCCCGCTTCGTGGTCGAGAAGCATCCCGAGCACTTCGAGGGGGTCCGGTATGCCATCGGGGAATTCGGCGGCTTCACCATGCGCATCGGGGGGCGTGCATTCTACCCGATCATGGTCTCTGAGAAACAGATGTGCTGGATGCAGGCGACAACGCGTGGGCGCGGCGGCCACGGTTCGATGCCTGTTCACGGTGAAGCCGTGGCCCGGCTGTCAGATGTGCTGAGGATGTTGGACCGTAAGCGGCTTCCTGTCCACGTCACGCCGGCAGCGGAGATGATGTTCCGGTCCATCGGCGACGAACTTGGGGGCTTGACGGGTTTCTTGCTCAGGCTGCTGCTCAGCCCACCATTCACAGATCTTGTGCTGACCCTTCTCGGTGATCGCGCGCAGCTCTTCGATCCACTGCTTCACAACACGGTCAGTCCTACGATGCTGCACGCCAGTGAGAAAGTCAATGTGATCCCCAACGAGGCACACGTGGGGCTGGACGGCCGCCTGCTGCCCGGACAGCATCCCGAGGATATGGTTGCAGAGCTGCGGGCGCTGCTGGGTGAGGATATCGAGATCGAGGTGCTGCGCAGCGATCCCGTCCCACCACCACCGGATCTGGGCCTGTTCGACACCCTTGCCGGCATACTCATGGAGGCCGATCCCGACGGTGTGCCGGTACCCTATATGCTGGCAGGAGCGACGGATGGGCGCTACTTCTCGAATCTCGGCATCCAAAGCTACGGCTTTGTGCCACTGAAGCTGCCTGCTGGCTTCAACTTCAGCGCCACCGTGCACAATGTTGACGAACGAGTGCCCGTTGAGGCGCTCGAGTTTGGCACCGACGCGATCTACGCCCTACTCCAGCGCTTCCACGAATAGGCGTGGCCCACACAGCAGTCGGCCAGGCTCGCACACCAGAGGGACCGATGTCCCAGATGTCCACTCGCAATGGATGGATCGTTGCCGGCACAGCACCTAGCGACCCGCGCGCTCCATCCGGTCCCGGAGCACGTCTGGCACATCCGCGAACCGCATCGGTCGCTTGACAGGAACCTCACTCAGGCCCGGCACGAGGATGCCAAGGGGCAGTTCAGCGATCTGCTTCACGGACGCGGAGAAGTCGAGTGTCAGCGCAGCCTCCATCTCAGCCAAGACGGCACGGCTGACCTCGGCTTCACGACCACGCTTGACGCTAGCCTGCACGTCAAACTCAGCCATCAGAAACTCATCGTGGAGATCCTCAGGATCACCGTGCGCATCCAACAACTGCAGGCCGCGCCGTGTGCCCTTCAGCCCCAGATCCGCCAGGCCCAGGACACCGAAGCCCGTCGCCATGAAGCGATACGTCCATTGGTTAGCGGGATCCTGCTGGATGAGATGAGCCAATAGACTCAGACCTTCATCCAGATCCCCAAGCTGTAGATGCGCACTGGCGATATCAATCAGCTCAAACACCAGATCGTCGCTCTTGTGGAAGCGAGTGTTGTGAGCAAGCGCTCGCATCAGCCAATCCAGAGCGGATCTGTCGCCATCCAGCAGTGCGGTCTCCGCCAGATCCCGGTACAGCGATTCATACGCCAGTAGAGGCCCGGCGGTAGGTGATCGGCCGGCCATCGTGAGCAGTTCGTTGACACGCGCATTCCGAGCATCTTTGCTGCCCCCACCCGAGGCCACCATCAGCCGCTCAGCCATCACAGCGCATTTGTAGTCGGTCAGCGGACCCACTTCATCATCGCCAACGAGCAAGGTCCGGACCGACAGAGCCGCGACGCGATCGGCGTCCAGCGTCTCAGCCACGATGATGCGCTTGTTCTCGTGGGAGATCCAAGGCGCCACCCTGTAGAGATCGCCGCCGCCTATGGCTGACCTCTGAAGCTCATCGACAACCGCCTCGACGATTTGTTGGTATCGCGTCACTGCGTGCTGCACAGGTTCGTCTGCTGTGTCCATTCGGCCACCTCTTCCCGCGTTTCGTGCTCCCAGTCTACTGCAAAGTCATGCTTAGGGCAACAGCTCGAGGATAGCCTTCCGCGCACGTGTCAGCAGCCTTAACCTAGATCCAGATGAGGCCGCACTGAACGCGAGTTCTCCTATGCCACGGTGCGCTTCTTGGGACGCTACCGTCGCCGAACCGAGACTCACCCAGCAGGATCAAGAACGAGTTGTCGTACAGGGCTGCACGTCGCAAGATGGCGAGTGGATCGCCGGCGGCGCACGCGCAGGCCCGGTTCACACCGGACGGACGGTATCGCTTGCCATAGCAGGATTACAGCCTATGATTGGGGCTTGGTGAGAGCGTGCAGGTCGCTCGACACACTGACACCACCGTGTTGACAGACAAGAGCCAAGACTCAGACCAGGATCCGCCCAATGGAAGAGACTGCCGACGTGCCCGTAGAAGCTGTACAGCCTGACTCGTACCAGCCAGCGCTGCAGTCAATAGGCACTCACATCGCAGACATCCTTGAAACGACGTCCGATGGTGTACTGGTGCTGAACGAGACGGGCATCGTTTACGCCAATCCCGCGATGGGCGAGCTGTTGGGCATTCCATTGCGGGAACTCCAGGCTCAGGGATTCGACTGGACATCCCTGCTTGGCTCGACCGCGCGCGCTAGAGTCAAGCAGGCGCTCCGCACAGTCCTTGAGGGTACGCAGTCCACACGGAAGGTGACCTTGGAGGTCATGACCCGGCACCTTGGTGAGAGATGCCTGACAGGATCGCTGACACGAGTGGATGGCGATGAACCCAGGCTTCTCGCAATCTTGCACGACATCTCGGATCGCATCGCGGTCGGAACCGAGTGGGAACAGCGGGCCAAACTGCTCATCGAGATAGAGCGTGCGAACCATCTCATGCTGGCGGAAGACTTGGATTTGCCGCAGCTTCAGGCAGCGATGGAGATCCTGCGCCGAGCTACCGGTGCGGACCGCGTCTGCGTTCAGGTCACACTGGGGCCCGCGCTAGCAGGTGGCGCCGAGACAACGCAAGCCTGCGTGGGCACCGGCGCCGATCTGCCGCAGTTGCCAGTGCCCCCTCGATGGCGGACGATGCTGTCCGGCGACCTCCCTGTGCAAGCAATCGCGGCAGATCTCCCGACTGGGGAGCGTGAGCCCCTGCAGGCACAGGGAGTTCAGGCACTTCTCGCGTTCCCGCTGACCGCGGGCGGCGTATGTCGGGGGTTGATACGTTTCGATCGGGTGAGCACCGACATTCTGTGGTCCGAAGATACCATCAGCCTCCTTCAGACCGCGGCCCGTGTCTGGGTTGGCGCGCTCGCGATCGTGGAGATCCAATCTGCGCTGAAGGACTCCGAAGAACGCTACCGTCGTCTTGTCGAGAACTCACCGGACTTCATCTTCCGCATGTCGCTTC
>CBFCZM010000093.1:0-8467 GCA_965602565.1 uncultured Anaerolineae bacterium | reverse complement strand
TCTGATGGATACGGGGGTCAGGGTACCAGCATGACGTTCAAAGTGACCCGGGGGACCAATATCTCCCACTGGCTCAGTCAGAGCCAACGCCGGGGCGCTGAGCGACGCGCCTTCTTCACACAAGCAGATGTGCAACGCATCGCCGAAATGGGTGGTGGAAAGCTCGACCATATCCGGCTGCCCATCGACGAAGAGCAGATGTGGGACGGGGTCGGTGATAGGCAGACTGAGGCGTTCGATCTGCTCGATGCTGCGTTGGATTGGTGCGAGGCGGCGGGGTTGAGGGTCATCGTTGATCTGCATCTGCTGCGTACGCACCATTTCCTCGATGAGGAGGACCCGCCGCTCTTCTCCGATCCCCGGGAGGAGGAGCGTTTCGCGGGATTGTGGCGCGAGCTGTCGGCCCATCTGGATGATCGCTCCACCGATTTGGTGGCCTGCGAATTGCTCAATGAAGCGGTCGCGCGCGATCCGGAGGACTGGAATCGTGTGGCGATGGCGGCCTACCACGCGATTCGGGAACGCGAGCCCGAGCGCACCGTTGTGTTGGGTTCCAATTGGTACAACCAGCATCATACTTTCCGCGATCTGCGCGTGCCCGAGGACGACGACACCATCCTCACCTTCCATTACTATTTCCCGATGTTCATCACCCACTACACGGCGCCGTGGTGGGCGGATGGGGGCGCCTACAGCGGGTCGATTCACTATCCGGGCAAGCCCATCGCTCGCAGAGACCTCGCCGCGCTCGACGATGATTTCCGCAAGAAGGTCAAGGCTAAGGGCCTGAATCGCTCCTTTGGGCCCGAGGCGATGATCGAGGATCTGGCTCAACCGCTTGCAGTTCGGGAGCAGACGGGGCTCCCGCTTTACTGCGGTGAGTTTGGTTGTTTCGACCGCACGCCCGATCCACTCCGCCGGGCCTGGTACAGGGATATTCTCTCGGTCTTCCGGCAGCACGACATCGCCTGGGCCAACTGGGACTACAAGGGCTCCTTCGGCATCGTTGATCAAGATGGGAATCCCACGGCGGCCGCCGATGTGCTGCTGGGGGACTGAGGAGCGTGAAAGCGAGGGGAAGAATGGAAGAATCAGCGAATGGGAGAATCGGAGAGTGAGAGATTCGCGGAATGGCAACCTATGTCGATCTTTCTGGTGAGGTCGGTTCACATAGCCGATGCCTGATGCCCGGCATTCAACCATCCAATATCCAACATCCAGCATCCAACATCCAGCATCCAACATCCACCATCTAGCTTCATTGCTGCGCCCAAGGAGCCAGTATGAGCGAGCCCGCGCCTGAGAATCGTGACCGTCCCCGCATCTATCTGGTGTGCAACGCCCACATCGATCCGGTTTGGCTGTGGGAATGGGAGGAGGGCGCCGCGGAGGCGATCTCCACCTTCCGTACAGCAGCCGATCTGTGTGAGGCCTATGACGGCTTCATCTTCAACCATAACGAGGTCATCCTCTACCGGTGGGTTGAGGAGTTCGAGCCAGCACTCTTTGCCAGGATTCAACGTCTGGTCCGTGAGGGCAGGTGGCACATCATGGGTGGGTGGTATGTGCAGCCCGACTGCAACATGCCCAGCGGTGAATCCTTCGTGCGCCAGATCCTTGCAGGGCGGCGTTACTTCGAAGAGAAGTTCGGTGCCCGACCCACGACAGCCATCAACTTCGACCCCTTCGGCCATACGCGCGGCTTGGTGCAGATCCTGGCCAAGAGCGGCTATGATGGCTATCTCTTCTGCCGGCCCCAAGGGGAATGGTGCCATCTGCCGGCGGCGGACTTCGTCTGGGTAGGATACGACGGCTCCGAGGTGATTGGGCATCGCTCGATGACTTTCTACGGCGCCCCGCTGGGCGGCGCACGCGCGAAGATTGAGTCCTGGATGGAGGAGTATCCAGACCGGGATCTCAGTCTGGTGCTGTGGGGTGTGGGCGACCACGGTGGCGGGCCCTCGCGTAAGGACATCCAGGACCTCAACGCGTTGATCGATGAAGCGCAGGCTTTCGATGTCCGGCACGCTACGCCCGAAGACTACTTCGTCGACCTCAGGGCGAAGCATCTGAGCGGAACCAGGGGAATCGATCTACCGCGGCACGAGCGGGACATCAATCCGTGGGGCGTCGGCTGCTATACCTCTCAGATCCGCATCAAGCAGCAGCACCGTGCGTTGGAGAACGCGCTTTACGCGGTTGAGAAGATGGCATCGACAGCAGCGCTTCAGGGCATATTGGGCTACCCCAAGGACAGGCTGGCCGAAGCCCGGCGGGACCTGCTCTTTGCCGAGTTCCACGACATTCTACCGGGCTCCTCGATCCAGCCGGTGGAGCGTGCCGTACTGAGGTTGTTGGATCATGGCCTGGAGGAACTCTCCCGTATCCGCGCCCGCACCTTCTTCGCGCTGGCTCAGGGCCAGCCCAAGGCTGCTGAAAGCGAGATTCCCATCCTGGTCTACAACCCACATCCCTTCCCGGTGGACACGACGGTTGTGTGCGAGTTCCAGTTGGCGGATGCGCACTGGGACGATACGTTTACACAGGTGACGGTGACGCAGGATGGGGCATCTCTGCCGACCCAGGTCGAGAAAGAGGCAAGTAACCTGACGTTGGATTGGCGGAAGCGGGTCGTTTTCGATGCCGTGCTGCAACCCAGCCAGATGAATCGCTACGACTGCCGGCTGACGCCGTTGGCAGAGAAGCCCCAAGTGGTGCTGGTTGAGGATGCCGGTGTGATCCACTTCCAGACAGACGCGCTGGACATTGCGATCAACACAGCGACAGGGCTTGTAGATCGCTACCGGGTCAATGGCGCCGACGTTGTGCCTGCCGGTGCGCTTGCCGCTTTGGTCGTTAGGGATGACGCGGATTCCTGGGGGACGAGCGTCCGCAAGTTCAGGGATGTCGAGGGTCAGTTCTCCCTGATGTCGCCGAGCGAGAGTGCCGTCTTCGCCGGCGTGGCCGGCCAGGGCCTTCCGCCGGTCCGGGTTGTCGAGGATGGCGATGTGCGTGCGGTCGTTGAGGCGGTCTTCACCTATGGACGTTCTGCGCTCTGTGTACACTACGTGCTTCCCAAGCGTGGTACTGAAGTGGGCCTGGAGCTCCGCGTGCTGTGGAATGAGAAGGACCGGATGCTGAAGCTGTCGGTGCCGACGGTGATGTCCGCTGCGCGGTACCTCGGGCAGGTTGCCTACGGGGTCGGTGAGTTGCCGGATAATGGCGACGAGGCGGTGGCTCAGAAGTGGAGCGCCGTAGTGGATAGCGCCGCAGATCTGGCGCTGACGTGCATTGACGACGGTATCTATGGCTCCGATTTTGCCGAGGGTGAGCTGCGGCTCTCGTTGCTGCGCTCCCCGGCCTATTCGGCGCTGCCGATCTTCGATCGACCGTTGGTGTCTCAGGACCGCTTTCTGCCCCGGATAGACCAGGGCGAGCGTCTATATCGATTCTGGCTCAATGCCGGGACCGTTCGTGAGCGACTGGACACGATCGATCGCGAGGCGCTAGTCAAGAACGAGGTGCCGTTTGCGCTCTCGTTCTTCCCCCACGGTGGCGGCACACGCCCGGTACCCGGGTTGTCTCTCTCCGATGATGTTGTGCAGCTCACGGCGCTCAAGCAAGCTGAGGATGGCAACGGCTTCGTCATTCGCCTCTTTGAGCCTACCGGACTTGCCAGGCAGACGACGCTCTCTGTGCCTTCGCACGGTCTGTCCGTGGAGGTCGAGCTGGGAGGGTTTGAGATCAGAACGCTGCGTCTCGATACGGAGGCTGGGACGATCACAGAGGCTGACTTGCTTGTGTGATCTCTGTGATATATGTGAAGACAGCCTCCATCTGCTGGGGCCGGTGTCGGCCCCGACTGTGCGAACCCTCACGGTCGGCACAGTCGGGGCCTGGCGCCTGTCTCGGAGGAGAAAGACCAGTGGCTGTGTGGAGCGCGGGCGTTAGAATGCCCTGCATCTTGCCCGCTCTGTTCTGAAGGCTGCCAAGTGCGCAGCAGCTGGTGAGAGCAGAGCGGTGACATCTGGCGCGAAGATGCGGGCAAGATGCCCGCGGTCCCAGACGGCAGACTGCTGCGTTTTCTTCGGCCCGTGTGGTTTGCGCGCACACGCGCGTGAGTGAACATGGCGCCCAATCAGTAAGGAGCAGACATCGTGAATATCATACTCTGTGTCATCGATACGCTGCGCTACGACTATGTTCGAGCGCATGGGGTCAACGATTGGATTCAGACACCTAACCTTGACCGGTTGGCGGCGACGTCCGTGGTGTTCGATCGGGCCTACGCCGCCAGCTATCCCACGATTCCGCATCGGACGGATCTGATGACGGGTGAGTATGCGTGGCCCAATCGTGGACCTTTCCATCCCTGGATGCCGCTGCCTTTTGACGTGCCGACGTTGCCACATCTGTTGGCGCAGGCCGGCTATGCTACTCAGTTGATCCACGACACACCCCACCTGGTCAACGGTGGCCATGCCTTTGATCGGCCGTTTGCAGCATGGAGTTTCGTGCGTGGCGCGGAGGTGGATCGCCCCTGGATTGATGACGCGGTGCTGGCCCCGCTGGGTAATTGGGCACCCGACGAGCTTTTCGATTTCGTCGACGAGGCCGCCATGACGGCGGGCGCGCGGCGGCTGTTGCTGACCTACGCTCGTGCAAACCGCAAACGCCGCCGGCCTGAGGACTGGAACGCCGCCCAGCTCTTCGTGAAGGGCGCCGAGTTCCTGCGGGACAATACCTCACGCGGGCAGGCCCGTGAGGGGAGCTTCTTCCTCTGGCTTGACTGCTTTGATCCCCACGAGCCTTGGGACGTGCCGCCGGAGTTCGTCAAGCTCTACGACAAGACGCCCGGCTATGATGGTCGCATCGATATGCGCGCTTTCCTAGGCCCTGCCCGCCGCGCCAAGGACGGTGTCTTCCCGCCTGGTGTCAAAGAGCGGCAGATCGCACTGTATGCCGCCAAGGTGAGTTGGGTCGATCATTGGTTCGGCAAGGTCCTCGACGCTTTGGAGGAGACGGGCCTGGCCCAGAACACGGCGATTGTGGTCACGGCGGATCATGGCACGAACCTGGGCGAGCGCGGTGGCTTCGGCAAGACAGGCACCGTTAATGAACAGGAAGCCCACGTGCCGTTGATGATTCACGTGCCCGGCGGGCCGAGCGGGCGGTGTGGCGTGATCGTTCAACCGCAGGATATCTCGGCGACTGTACTTGGATTGGCCGGCGTTGCGTGCCCTGAAGCCTGGGTAGGCCACGATCTCGTGGAGGTCGCCTCCCTGCCGATTGCGGGGACGGGCGGCGATGGTCCGCACGAGGGCACTGGCCCTCGCCAGATCGCCCTGGCCGGCCATGCGACGGTAGGGTGGCGGGGTGATTCTGATCAGATCGTTTTCAGTGTCTTCGATCGCGAGTGGTACCTCAATGTAGCCGCAAATCCGGACGCGTGCCGGCTGTACAAGCCAGGGTCTGTTGAGGATGTTGCAGCCACGCATTCGGAAGTTGTCGCGCGCATGCGTGAAGCGGGTCTCCGTGAGGCTGAGCGTCGGGGGACTGATCGTCGATTGATCGCGTGGTTGCGCAGCGGCGGAACGACGCGCTTCCCGGATGCGTGTGCAGAGTGGTTTGGCCCTTCGCAGTGGCGCACGTATTGGGATCGCGTTTACCAGGAGTGAGGCAAGCCGACCGGGCCTCTATCTTGACTCTCAGGGGGTGCTAAGAATGAACGATAACCTGTCAGAGAACCGAATCCGACCGCGCATTCATCTGCTGTGCAATGCTCACATAGATCCTGTCTGGCAGTGGGAGTGGGAGGAGGGTGCCGCGGAGGCGCTCTCCACGTTCCGCACTGCAGCCGATCTGTGTGAGGCCTTTGACGGCTTTGTCTTCAACCACAATGAGGTGATCATCTATCAGTGGGTTGAGGATTACGAACCCGCGCTCTTTGCTCGCATTCAACGGTTGGTGCGTGAGGGTAAGTGGCACATCATGGGCGGGTGGTATCTCCAGCCTGACTGCAATATGCCCAGCGGTGAGTCCCTCGTGCGCCAGATCCTGGTTGGGCGGCACTACTTCGAGGAGAAGTTCGGTGTGCGTCCCACGACTGCGCTGAACTTTGACCCCTTCGGCCACACGCGTGGTCTGGTCCAGATCTTGGCCAAGAGCGGCTATGATTCATATCTCTTCTGCCGCCCTCAGGAAGAATGGTGTCATCTGCCCGATGATGACTTCATCTGGATTGGCTACGATGGTTCGCAGGTGGTCGGGCACCGGTCGATGACCTGGTACACTGCTCCGCTGGGTGGTGCACGTGAGAAGATCGAAACGTGGATGGAGGAGCATCCGGAGCGTGATCTCAGCTTGCTGCTGTGGGGCGTGGGAAATCACGGCGGTGGGCCTTCTCGCAAGGATCTACGGGACTTGGCGGCGTTGATCGCTGAGACCGGGGACTTCGAGATCGTGCATTCGACCCCGGAGGCTTACTTCGCCGAACTTCGCGATCTGCACCCTGACTCGAAGAGTCGGCATGACCTCCCGCGCCACGAGCACGACATCAACCCTTGGGCGGTCGGCTGCTATACCTCACAGGTCCGGATCAAACAGCAGCACCGCGCTTTGGAGAACGTCTTGTATGCAACGGAGAAGATGGCATCCGCCGCAGCGTTGCAGGGCTTGATCGACTATCCCAAGCGCGATCTGGACTCTGCGCAGCGGGCCCTGCTTTTCTCTGAGTTTCACGACATCTTGCCCGGATCGTCGATCCAGCCGGTGGAACAGACATCATTGCGGCTGATCGATCACGGTCTTGAGATGCTTTCGCAGGTTCGCGCACGCGCCTTCTTTGCGCTGGCTCAGGGACAGCCCCGCGCTGCCGAGGGGGAGATCCCGATACTGGTCTACAACCCGCATCCTTTCCCCGTGAATGCCACGGTTGTGTGCGAATTCCAGTTGGCGGACCTGAACTGGAGTGAGGAGTATACTCAGGTTGCCGCGACGCGTGACGGCGAGGCTCTGCCCACCCAGGTCGAACAGGAGCTCAGCAACGTCAATACCGACTGGCGTAAGCGTGTGGTCTTCAATGCTGAGCTATCCCCGAGCCAGATGAATCGCTTCGACTGCCGGCTTGAACTGCTGCCTCAGAAGCCTGTACATACCTTCTCCTCGCAAGAAGGCGCCATTCACTTCGTGACAGAGGATCTCGATGTGGTCGTCAACACAACCACAGGCTTGATCGATCGCTTCCGCGTTCGCGGTGTGGACGCTCTGGCGCCGGGGGCGTTCTCTGCTCTGGTTATCAGCGATAACGAAGATCCCTGGGAGATTGTCGGACGCAGCTTCCGTGACGTGGAGAGCCGTTTCGAGATCATGACGGCTGCTGAGAGTGCGGTCTTTTCCGGCGTGAAGGCGCAGACGCTTCCACCGGTGCGCATCATCGAGGATGGCGAGGTGCGGACCGTGGTTGAGGCTGTCTTTGGCTATGGACGTTCCGCGTTGTGTGTGCGCTATATGTTGCCCAAGCAGGGGACGGAGATGGAGGTATCGCTCCGAGTCCTGTGGAATGAGAAAGACCGCATGCTGAAGCTGTCGGTGCCCACGACGATGTCGCAGGCCGAGTATCTGGGACAGGTGGCCTACGGCGTTGGATCATTGCCCCGCAATGGTGATGAAGCTGTGGCTCAGAAGTGGGTGGGAGTCGTGGATGAGGACAAGGCATACGCTCTGACCTGTATCAACGATGGGATCTACGGCTCCGATTTCTGCGAGGGAGAGCTGCGATTGTCCTTGCTGCGCTCCCCTTCTTACGCGGGCTATCCAATCTTCGACCGTCCGATCGTGCCACAGGATCGCTTTACACCCCGTATCGACCAGGGTGAGCGGCTATATCGCTTCTGGTTCAATGCCGGTCCCGTCAACGAACGACTGGTTGCTGTTGATAGGGAGGCCCTGGTCAAGAACGAGGTACCGTTTGCGTTGTCGTTCTTCCCACGCGGTGCCGGCACCCAGCCGAAACCGGGGCTTGTGCTTTCCGACGAGGTCGTACAGGTCGCGGCTTTCAAGCATGCCGAGGATGGCAGGGGGTTCGTCATTCGCCTGTTCGAACCCACCGGACAAGCCAGGCAGACGACGCTCTCTGTGCCGTCTCTGGAGCTTGCGCTGGATGTCGAGCTGGGGGGCTTCGAGATCAAGACCTTGCGCCTTGACCCCGCAGTCGCAACACTCACCGACGCTGACCTGCTCACGTAGAAGGGTGGTATACATGAGACGATTTGGAATAGACGCCACGTTCGTTCGCGCACCCTCTCGGGCCTTAGGGCCTTCTTCGCGCCAAGGAGGTAAGAATGAATTGTCGGCTCAGCTTGAGGTGCTACTTCTAACCCTTTATATGACTGAGCCCCAGAATATGATTAAGTGCTCACCCACCTTTAAACCGCAGACGGTTATCTCTATGATGCGGCTGAAGGAC
>CBFCZM010000092.1:0-8529 GCA_965602565.1 uncultured Anaerolineae bacterium | reverse complement strand
TCCGCAGCCTCCTGACACAGGGGTACGCGTGGGAGGCCCTCAAGCGCGCATTGAGAAGCCGCGAGATCCGCATGGAGTCTTTGGGGCAGCAATTGAGCGTCATGAGTACCGTCTCGCTTGAGCCGGAGCCCATCCCGCTCACGGTGAAGGTTGCGCTGATCGGTGATCGCCGGCTCTACTACCCCCTCTCGGAGCTGGATCCCGAATTCGGTGAGCTCTTCAAAGTGGCGGCCGACTTCGATGATCAGATGGCGTGGGATGATGAAAGTCAAGTGCTCTATGCGCGGTTGATTGCCACGTTGGCGAGGCGGGAGAAGCTGCTGCCCTTTCATCGCACTGCGGTCGAAAGGCTGATGGTCCAGAGCGCCCGCCTGGTGTCGGATTCCGAGAAGCTTTCGACGCGTATGCGTGAAATCACCGATCTGATGCTTGAGGCCGATTATTGGGCCCGTGAGCGTAGTCGTGAGGTCATCTCTCCTGAGCACGTTCAGCAGGCCATCGATGCCCAGATCGGGCGCATGAGCCGCATCCGCGAGCGTTCTCAGGAGGCGATGTCGCGCAAGATCAAGTTGATCGGTACCGAGGGCGCTGTCGTCGGTCAGATCAATGGGCTTTCTGTCTTTGCGCTCAGCAACTTCGCTTTTGGGCAACCCACACGCATCACGGCGCGCATAAGTCTGGGCCGGGGACAGGTGGTGGATATCGAGCGGGAGGTCGAGCTTGGTGGCCCACTTCACTCCAAGGGTGTGATGATACTGACCGGGTTCTTGACCGGAAGATATGCGCGAGAGCAGCCACTCTCCCTTTCCGCCAGTCTGGTCTTTGAACAATCCTACGGCGGGGTCGATGGCGACAGCGCCTCGTCGGCGGAACTCTATGCGTTGTTATCGGCTATTGCCGAAGTGCCGATCAAGCAGTCGTTGGCGGTCACCGGCTCGGTCAATCAGAAAGGCGAGATCCAGGCTATCGGTGGTGTCAACGAGAAGGTTGAGGGATTCTTCGACGTGTGCAAGGCCCAGGGCCTGACTGGAGAGCAGGGCGTGCTGATTCCGCACGCCAACATCCAACACCTTGTGCTGCGCCAGGAGGTGGTGGGCGCCGTCGGCGCCGGAGAATTCCACATCTACGCTGTTGAGCATATCGATCAGGGGATCGAGACACTGACCGGTCTGCCGGCCGGTCTGCCAGATGCACAGGGCGTCTATCCCGAGGAGACGATCAATGGCAAGGTGCAGAGACGGCTGAAGGCTATGGCGGAGAGACTCCAGGCTTTCGGCAAGCCTGCGGGGGAGGATGTTGGTGGGCGAATATAGAGAGCCGGTGACGATACGGCGCATTGTCGTGGCGGTGGATGCATCGCCACACAGCCGGGCAGCTATGGAAGCAGCAGTGCTGCTGGCTGCTCGATTCGACGCTGAGCTGCTGGGTCTGTTCGTTGAGGACATCAACGTGCTGCGCATCGCGGGACTTCCCTATGCCCAGGAGTTCGGTGTCTATTCTGCGCAGCGGCGTCAGATCAACACGGCCGATGTAGAGCGCCAACTCCGGGCTCGCAGTCGCCAGGTCCAGCATAGTTTCAGGTTGCTTGCCGAGCGAGAGTCCATCCAGGGCACGTTCCGTGTGACGCGCGGGAGCGTGGGCAAGGAGATCCAATCCGCGGCAGCTGATGCCGATGTTCTGATCGTGGGCCGGGTGGGTTGGTCGCAGTTACGGGAACGGCAGGTCGGTTCCACGACGCGTGCTATATGCTGTGGCGAAGCTCCCAGCGTCACTGCCGTGCTCCTGTCGGGGGCGCAGCTGGCGCCGCCTGTGTTGGTGGTCTATGACGCCAGCGCGGCTGCCGAGAAGGCGCTGGTCTTTGCCGGTGGACTGGTCGGTGAGACGGGGGGGGCCTTGGAGGTGTTGCTGGTGGCTGACACCGAGCTCCTGCTCCAGGCCAGGAGAAACCTACTGGAACGAGCTCTGACGGAGTTGAAGGTGATGAAGCACCAGCACATCTTGATCACGTCCGTACTGCAGAACCTGATTCGTGCGATCCACGTACTGCATGCTCAGACCGTGGTGCTGCCGGCGAGCCTGTCGCTCCTGCAAGATGGTCGGGTGGTATCGCTCCTGGAGCAGGTTGATATTCCTGTGCTCCTGGTGCGACAGGACACAGAGCTCTACGTGAACCAGCACCTGTCCTGAATGAGGCCACGCTACAGAACGGAGACTGCTCCGGCTGGATTTGACGCCCCAGCCGGAGCAGCCCTCATGTTGCCGATTGCGGCGCTAGACTGCCGCCGTCCATTCCTTCCACGCTAGCGTCCACAGGGTGGAGAAGTAGGCGGCCGTGGCGCCCTCGAAGAGGATCAGAACCGGCCACAGAATGCAGCACAGCGCCATCAGCACGCCTGGGAGAAACATGAGCAGGCCCAGGGCGATGTTGATGGCGATCTGGATCACGAAGAGGACGATCGCCGGGCCGATGTTGGCGACCAGCACAGTCCAGCCGCGTTTGTAGGCGGCGAAGACGCCCAGATCCTCCAGCATGCAGGCGCGATTCGCAAAGGTCTGCAGGAGATTGAGGACCAGGGCGACCGGGACGAGGATGCACAGTACCGGGATCAGGATTGCGCCCACGCCGGGCAACAAAGCGAAACCGCTCCCCCCGAATATCTGTGAGGCGAAGGCCAGAATGCCTGTTGCGCCGAGGCCGGCGACGAAGATCAGTAAGCCTGGAATTGCAGGAACTATGCCGATCCCCAGCAGCTGCCAGATCCTGCGCCAGCCGGCACCAAAAGCCTGGCCGAAGCTGGACGTGCCGCCCGCGGTGATCGTGTCCACATCCGCGATAAGGCCGCCACGGGCCACACTGGAGACGCCCCACAGTGCCAGGCCGAGCACAGCGCCGATGCAGATCGCCACGATGGCCACTATCCCCGCCAATGCGGGAATCCCCCAATTCTGGGGGCCGTCGAATCTCGGCATGTCCGGCATCTCGGGGAAATCCCTGAAATCACGCGGTATCCGGCCATCGAAGTCAGAATCCGATCCATCGAACCGGAAGCCGGTCCCCGAAGCGTTGCCTCCGGTACTGACCAGCGCGACGAGCACCCCAAGAAGAATCAGGTGTTTGTGTGCCCAGATGATATCCCATGCGCTTCTCAACAATCGACCATAGTCCATGACACAGCCCCCTTCAGCGTTAGCCTATCAACAGCGTTCTACTGCACCGCTTGGCCAGCATTTGCTAGCTAAGCTGCGCCGAGCACAGTCAGTCGGAGTGCTCCACATGCACTACGTTGCTGGGGTGGGCCAAGTTGCGCGAGTGCCTGCTTGAGGATGTATGCCGACTTCTCCGAGGCGCTCCCTTCCTTCGGGGGTAGGGGTCTCTATGATGGGTCGCCCTGGGGGTTAGCGGTCAGTGGTTTTCTGCTACCGGCTGTTCATGCCAAGTCCTGCCACCGGCGTTCCACACGCCGGGCACGCGGACTCGACTGTCACGCGGTTCCTGAGGATGGCATATCCCATCCGCTGTATGAGCATCTCCCCACAGTTGTGGCAAGTGGTGCTCTGGCTCTGGCGCGAGTTTCCTCCGTACACGTAGCGTAGCCCGGCGGCTTTGCCGATCTCGATCGCGCGCATCACAGTTGCTTCCGGCGTTGGGGGTACGTCAGTCAGCTTGTATGTTGGAAAGAAACGGCTTAGGTGCCACGGCGTGTCCGGGCCGAGTTCCTGAGCGATGAACTGCGCAGCCTCCTGGAGTTCCTGCGGATCGTCGTTCAGGTCGGGGATCAGCAGCGTGGTCACCTCTACCCATATGCCAAGCTGTTTCATCAGCTTCAGCGTGTCGAGTACCGGCTGAAGCCGAGCGCCAATGTATTCCCGGTAGGTACTATCTCGGAAGGCCTTGAGATCGACGTTGGCGGCATCCAGATACGGGTGGAGTTGTGCCAACATAGCATCCGTCATATACCCATTGGTCACGTAGACGTTGGCGATGTGCTGCTCTTCGGCCAATACCGCTGTGTCATAGCTGTACTCAAAGAAGACCGTGGGTTCGGTATAGGTGTAGGCAATGCTGCGACACCCTGAGGCGCGTGCGGCTTCGACGATCTGTCCGGGACTCACGGTCTGGCCCAAGATCCGGTGTTGTTCTCGTGGCATCTGAGAGATGTCGTGGTTCTGGCACCAGGCACAGCGGAAGTTGCATCCGGCAGTCGCGACAGAGTAAGCCCCTGATCCAGGGTGAAAATGGAACAGGGGCTTCTTCTCGATGGGGTCTACATGCTGCGAAATGAGCTGTTCGTAGACTAAGGTGACCAGTGTGCCGTTCTGGTTCTCCCGGACCTGGCAGATGCCGTATCCGCCCGATTGGATGGTGCAGCGGTGTGCGCACAGATGACACTGTACGCGGCCTTCTGCCAGTCGCTCCCACAGCTGGGCTTCCTGCATCGTCGGCCCCTTTTCTGTGCGTGTGCGCGGGCGGCCGTGACAAGCAGGAGTTCCCGCTTGTGCATTCGCACACCATCTCCCCGCCGCGTCGTCCCGATCAGGTGCTGCAGCCTGCCACGACCGATATCGTTGGCAACATGGTCACTTTCTATTGGGGTGAGGTGACCTGCTCCGCTGCACGGTCTACTCCGGCTCTGCGGTTTCAGGCTCATCCTGTGAACTGTCTGGTTCCACATCCTCTGCAGCACTGTCATCGCTCTCAATACGCAGCGAGACACGTCGTTGGTGCGTGTCGATGTGAAGGATCTTGACCTTCACCGGGGTATCGGGCGCCAGTGTACTCAGAGCTCGTTCTCCGCCAGGGATCTCAGAAACGTGTGCCAGCCCCTCAACACCGCTCCCGATGTCCACAAACGCGCCGAAGTCTGTCGTGTGGGTCACGGTACCCTCAGTTACGTCCCCAGCCTGGAGCTTGTCGGTCACTAGGTTCCAGGGATCGGGCAGAAGGCGCTTGCGGCTCAGCGCGATACGCTCCCGCTCGCGGTCAACATCCAGCACGTACACCTCGATCTGGTCGCCGATGCTCAGGTTCTCGCTCGGGTGTCCCACGTGGTCCCAGGAGATCTCAGAGATATGGAGAAGTCCGTCTACGCCGCCCAGGTCGATAAACGCCCCAAAGTCGACGATGTTACTGACCACGCCGGCCCGGATCGCGCCCTCGTGGATCTCGGCCAATAGCTCAGCGCGCTGGTGGACGGCGGCGAGTCGCTCAGACAAGATCAGCCGGCGACGGCGTGCGTCAACTTCGATAACTAGCACGCTGACTGTTTGGCCGATTAGTGCTTCCTTCATCCTCAGCTGCTGTTCGCCGCTCGTCCCTCGCGGGATACGTGTCAGGTGCGAGTTGGGAATGAAGCCCTGGAGGGGACCAAATGTGGCCACGACGCCGCCACGGTTGACGCCGCAGATCTCCGTCTTGATAGCTTGGCCGCTCTCCATCAGCTCTTCCGCGCGGAGCCAGTCTTGGTGTTCAAGGCCCTGCTTGAGCGAGACGATCACAGCCCCACGATCACTGCTGATAGCGATCACGCGAACCGGGACCTTGTTTCCGACTTCAAGCTCTTCGAGGTAAGCGGTGGGGACATTCACGAGATCCCGTTCCTGAATAATGCCATCCTGTTTGCCGCCGATATCAACAATGATGTCGCGCTCGTCGATGGAAAGGATGGTTGCCAAGAAGATCTCGCCCCGGCGCGGGCGGGAGTCTCCATAGTCACCTTCGACGAGGAGTTCCCACCAATCTGGGGTCTGTATCTCTTGTTCCTGCCAGTGTTCCTGCGTGATGTTTTGGTCTAAAGACATTGTGGACGGTCGGTCTCCTTATGGGTTTTTCTGGATCTCCTGGATCCAAGGAATTCACGGGAATCCCTCCTATAGGGTACCACGTTTTTAAACAATGTGTATCTACATATTCGGCCATTGATCAGCGAGCATCCTTGCGCTGTGATTCGGCGGCGGATCGACGCGCCCCTGGCCCTGGCATGTTGTGGGAAAGCCCGGATCGCGGTATGATGGTCAACAGGTATCGTTGAATTCGTGGAGGTGAGAGGATGCCGTTGGGATACCAAGGCAAGGTGCTGCACGTCGATCTGACATCCCGTGAGTTGTCAATCGAGGAACCAGACGCGACCTTCTATCGCCGGTATATGGGTGGCAGCGCAATGGGGGCGTACTATCTCTTGCGCAACACACCTCCGGGTGCAGATCCGCTGGGACCGGAGAACACGCTCAGCCTTTTCGTCGGCGTGATGACCGGGGCCGCGATCTCCGGACAGTCCCGCGTGGCAGCTGTTGCCAAGTCGCCGGTCAGCGGGCTTGCCGATGAGTCAGCAGCTGGTGGATTCTGGCCTGCGGAGCTGAAGTTCGCGGGGTTCGATGGGGTCGTGATTTACGGAAAGGCCGATGCACCCGTCTATCTGTGGATCCACGAAGGCGAGGCAGAGCTGCGGGATGCAGCCCACCTGATGGGCCAATTCACGGGCGACGTTGAAGATGCGCTCCGCGGGGAGTTGGGGGACACCAGGTTGCACGTGCTTCAGTGTGGCCCTGCCGCCGAGCGGGGGGTGCGTTACGGTGCCCTGGTGAACAACGCCAATCGCGTGAATGGTCGCGGGGGCATGGGCACAGTGATGGCTTCGAAGAATCTGAAAGCGGTCGCCGTGCGGGGACGCATGCGTCCGGAGTTAGCTGACGCCGATGCGCTGCGTGAGCTAGCGAGGTGGGGCGCACAGAATGTGGATACGTCCGGTGTGGGCGGCTTCAAGCGTCTGGGTACGGCTGCTCTGGTGACCTCGCAGTCGTTGGTCGGGGGACTGCCCACGCATAACTGGGACAGCGGCACGTTTGACGCCGCCGAGGCCATCGGCGGTGAGAGGATGAAAGAGACGATTCTCACCGGAACCGACACGTGCTTCGGCTGTGTCGTGCGGTGCAAGCGCGTGGTCGAGGTGACCGACGGGGCCTTCCCCGTCGATCCGCGCTACGGTGGCCCGGAGTATGAGTCTCTTGCAGCGTTGGGATCCTACTGTGATGTCTCGGACCTGGCTGCGATTGCCCGCGCGAATCAGCTCTGCAATGCCTATGGCATGGATACCATCACGTGTGGCGCCACGATTGCCTGGGCGATGGATTGCTTCGAGCACGGCTTGATCTCTGAGGCCGACACCGGGGGGCTCTCGCTGCGATTTGGGAGTGCGGCCGCCATGGTGGCGATGGTCGAGATGATCGGCGAACGCCAGGGCTTGGGCAAGATCCTGGGCGAAGGCTCGGCACGTGCGGCAGAGATTCTCGGTGTGGGCCAGGATCTGGTGGTGGCGGTCAAGGGACGTGAGCTACCGGCGCACATGCCGCAGGTGAAGCGTGAGATGGCGCTGCTCTACGCCGTCAACCCGGGTGGGGCGGATCACACTGTCTCGGAGCACGGTACCTCGTACACACGTTTTCCCGATGGCGTTGCCCCGCTGGATTTGTTGGATCCCACCCCGGCAACTGCGCTGACCCCCGAGATGGTGCGCTATGCGGTCTATTCGCAACGACTTATCAGCTGCGCGGACGCGGTCTGCGTCTGCAAGTTTGTCTACGGCCCCGCCTGGCAGCTTTACGATCTGGACCAATGGGCAGCTGCACTGCGTGCAATCACCGGTTGGAATGTGAATCTGTGGGAGATGATGAAGGTCGGGGAGCGCCGACTCAACTTGCTGCGGGCCTTCAATGCACGTGAGGGCGTGGGCTCCGAGGCAGACACGCTGCCACGAAAGCTGACGGTCCCGTTGATGGGCGGCGCCAGCGATGGTGTGGCGGTGACCGATGAGGAATTCGAAACGGCGAAAGCGCTCTATTATCAGATGGTCGGATGGGATGCACAGGGCTATCCCACGCCGGCCAAGCTGCACGAACTGAGCATCGGTTGGGTTGCGGAGTTGATGGCCGGCTGAAGTGGCGTTTCACGCCGGCTTTCTGTCCGGGCTGACGAGAAGGAGAGCGTGCTCGCTCACGAGCGCGCTCTTCCGTATGGCTGTTCTGGTTTGCCACCGCCTACAGCGGGCCATGTATTGCCGCTAGAACGGCCACGAGCTTCTCCCGTTGCCGAGTTGACATAGGGCCGACCGGACCACGCGCCGGGCCAGCGGGGATCCCGAGGATCGAGAGCGCCTCCTTGACGACCACGGGAAAGGTGCCGAGACCGAAGGCCTGACGCAGCGGGGCCAAGCGCCGTTGGGCGGTCAGAGCTGCGTCCAGGTTGCCCTGAATGAACGCGTCGTAGATGGACACGACGAGCTGCGGTGCCGCGTTGGCTGTGGCCGTGATCGATCCTTTGGCCCCGTGCACCAGCCCGGCGTAGATCAGGGTGTCCCTGCCCAGCAGGACGATGAAGTCGTCGCCGGTGTTCTCAATGTAGGCCATGGTCTGGCTGAGGTCCCCGCTGGAATCCTTGATGCCGACGATGTTCGGATGCTCGGACAGCCTGGCAACTAGATCTACGGAAAGGTTCACGCCACCCGTGCGACCGGGGTTAGTGTAGAGGATCACCGG
>CBFCZM010000091.1:0-8654 GCA_965602565.1 uncultured Anaerolineae bacterium | reverse complement strand
ATGCGGAATACGAGATCGCGCAAGCTGGTCGCGGAGACCAGGGGAGCCAGGATGTCGCCGCCTTCGCGGACGACATCGAACGTGAGCGACGTGTCGCGGATCGTGAAGGTGAGTTTTTCGTTGGGCGTCGGAACGCCGGTCTCGTTGCCGCGACCAACGTGACGGTCGAAGTAGGTGAGCGCAAGGTCCACAATCACAGGTTGGCGGCAACGTATCAGCAGGGATCGCAGCGGGGTGTCGAAGACACCGGCCATGCTATCGCTCAGGAAGCGATACCAGAACCAGTTGGAGTCAATGACCATGTCGGGTGGGACGAGGCCTGCGGCCTGCCTGCCAAATCCCCTTGCCAGCGTGAACCCGGCGCGCAGGAGGCCGGGCAATCGTCTCTGCGGGGGACCCCAGACACGATCCAGGAAGAGCCTGCCGTAGCGATAGCCCGGCCAATCGAGGCTGTGCGTGAACCACCATTCTGCGAAGTCGGCGCTGCTCCAGTCGCGGCGGATTCGTCCTCGAGGCAGGAGCCGCAAGTGTCGTGCTTGCGGGAGCGTCGAGATATGGCGATATACAGCCTGCGCTGCCTCTTTGCTGTTGGCGCAGGTGATGGATGGGATTGGCATAGGGCTAGTGTACCACGGACTCACGAGCCGCAAGTCATAAGGCCGAGGTCATAAGTCGTAAGTCAGAGGTCAAGCCTCTTGCGTCGCGGTCTTGGGAAGCCGTTATCACCGTCGGGCGGCTCGTTTCTGGCATTCCTCGATTCGCGGATTCTGACCTACGTCGCAGGCTCTTCGCTTTCTCACTCACTCGCTTCCTCGCGGTCTCACCGCGAGGAAGCGAGTGAGTGATGGGCAAACACCTGGGCAGCAGACTTCTCTCGTGGCCGCGCTGCAGGGGGGGGCGTGGGCGAGTTGGCAGCGTCATAAGGTGCCATCTTGCGGATGCTAGCTGAGTCCGGATGGAAGGTCCCTTCTCGTGGCGAAGAGGCGACAAGGTGCAGACTTTGGTCCGAGTGGCCTAACCTACGCGACTACTATGCCACAGACGCTTCTGTAGCTCCTCCAGGTTCTGGGACGGATCTGGCGCTCGCCACGCGCGATCTGCTGCACCATAGTTGTCAGTGCCGCATTGACGGGAGTGGATACCCGTTTCTCGCGCTCCCTCTCAACGACGTGTCCAATGAGAAAGCCAACCTCGGGTTCATCTCGGTCTCGTTTCCACTGATGATGGGGATTGTAGCGGTTCTGACGGAACTGTCATCAGGGGCTATGGCTGTGGGGGGGGTGTTTCAGAATGGGGCAAGTGGTCCAGAAGAGGCCCATTGCCAGATGGTCAGTGTGTCTCTTGCTCATCCTGAGACAGGCCGCCCAATGGCCAAGTTGTGCAGGTACACGTCCGGCTAGTGTTCCCCGAGCAGATCGTCTCGTCGGCTATCCAGATTCAGCCAGGCGTGCACTCAGCTGCGAGTGGCGTATACTGCATGCCATATGCGAACTCAACGGTACGTGCAGATGGCTAGTGGGCCCAATCACCGGCTTCGCCGGTGGATCGACCTAACAGTTCGATCCACGACGCATTGTGCGAGGCTGCACCGATGAGCCGGACGTGGGCGAAGGTGCGGCTGCTGTGGATATGGCGGCGATTGCCAGGATGGCTGCAGGGGTGGTTTCAGCGTCTGCTGCTGCCCAAGTACCTGGTGGGTGTCATCGCCGTGATCCTGGACGAGGACGATCGCGTGCTCCTGTTCCGCCACACGTACCGTGACGAGTACGCCTGGGGCCTTCCCGGCGGCTGGCTGAGAGCCGGTGAGGATCCCACCGACGCGATCGAACGCGAGGTCTTTGAGGAGTCCGGCTACCGCGTCAGCGCCTTGCACCCTCTGGTGATTGGCGGGGACAAGGCCCTGCGGCGTCTCGACCTCATCTTCCTCTGCACGCTGACCGGCGGGACCTTCCGGCCCAGCCCCGAGGTAACTGAGGCGGATTTCGCCGCGCTAGAGGAGCTTCCAGGCCTCGTGGAGCCCTTCCACGTACAGGTTGCGATGTATGCGGCCAAGGTCCTGGACGGCACGGTCTATGGTCAGCCACCACGCCCGCCGGGCGAGGGAGGGGCGAGACGGCGATAGGTGGTGTTCAGCGTCTCCCGCGGCGTTTCGTTGCCGAGTATGTGCGCGTCATCGGCCAATGTTGATAGCCCGGCGACTGGCATGGGCAGGTTACGGATTGATGGTACAATACTTACGTGAGTCTGCCGACTGTTGCTGTGGCAGGCTGGGCGTGGTCTGCTGCGCTTCTTGGTGCCTTGATCTCAGCCACGACGCCCGTCTGCTTCGTCCACTGTAGATCTTTCTGGTCCTATCCAGCCCAGGGAGGCTGCCTTGACCAAGCGCGTGCTCATCGCGGAGGACGAGCCCGTCGTCAGGTGCGCTCTTGACGACTATCTCACCGATTGTGGCTTTGAGACGGCAACGGCTGCCGATGGCCATGAGGTGCTGTCCTTGGTGAGGGAGGGGCATTTCGATGTCGTACTGCTGGACCTGCAGATGTCACAGGTGCAAGGGCTGGATGTGATTGCGGCGCTTGCCGAGGAGCAACCCTCTCTGCCGGTTGTGGTGGCCTCGTCCACCGGGCGGCTGGGCGACGCCGTTCAAGCGATGGGCAGTGGCGCCTGGGATTTTGTCAGCAAGCCCATACGTGATATGAGTGAGATCTCCCTGGCTATCGAGCGCACATTGGACAGAGTACGTCTAGTCGCAGAGCGTGACCACTGCCGGAAGGAGATGGACCGGCTCAATCACTTGCTGGAGGTCGAGATCCCGCGACAGACGAGCGGCCTGCGCGCACAGGTCCACCGATTGTCTGCCATGAACCGCGTAGCGCACGCCGTGAGCCACGCGCTTGAGTTTGACACGATGCTATCCCGTGCTCTTGGCGCGGTGTTGACAGCTGTGGCAGCTGAGAGTGGTGTCGTTCAGCTGCTTAACCCGGCGACATCGTGTCTGTATATTGCCGCTGCGCAGGGGTTCAGTGACGAACAGGTGCCGTATGGACAGCCGCTGCCCTTGGGAACAGCGGCGGCGGGCAGAACGGCCATGGATGGCAACGTGATGCGCGGGTGGGTCGGGCCGACGGAGGAGTGCCTTCCAGGTCTGGACCTCAGCGAGCACAAGTCCTATGCCTTTGTTCCTCTCCGCGCCTCAGATAGCCCGGCATCCTTGAGCGACGATCTACGACATCAAGTCGTGGTGGGGCTGCTGGGAGTCTTCTCCCAACGTGAGGACGCTTTCCATCCTGATGAACTGGATCTGCTCACCGCAGTGGGCAGCCAACTTGGGGTCGCGGTCACCCGCGCTCAGTATGCGTCGGACCTCAGGCGCGCCAACCTGCAGTTGGAGACGGCGAACGAGGAGCTCAAGCGGCTGGACACGCTGCGTGAGCAGTTCATCCAGAACGTCACCCACGAGCTGCGGACCCCGCTCGCCCTGGTGCGTGGCTATGTTGAGCTCTTGGCCAGTGGGGGGCTTTCCGATGACAGCTGGGGTCACGCCATGCAAGTGACCAGGGAGCGGACACTCGCCCTTGTGGAGTTGGTGGAGGCGGTTACCACGCTGCAGAACCTGAACGCGGCCCCCCTGAAGATGCAGCCGGTATCAGCGACGGAGTTGATCAGGACAGCCTGCCAGATGACCAGCCAACGAGCAATAGGATCGGAGATCACGCTGCACTGCAGGGATTCGGAGAAAGACTTGGTCGTTCCGGGCGATTTCTCTCGGCTGGCCCAGGCACTGCATCAGTTGCTCGATAACGCGTGCAAGTTCTCTGATCCTGGCCAACGGGTCACGGTGCTCTCAGGTGTGTCGTCCACCGGTGACTATGCGATCATCACCGTGCGCGATCAGGGAATCGGCATTGCCGAGGAGGAGCACAGCAGGATCTTTGATCGCTTCTACCAGATAGATGGCAGCGCTGCCCGACGCCATGGCGGCACAGGGCTTGGTCTGGCGCTGGTGAGGGAGATCGTTGAGGCTCATGACGGTTGGGTTCGCGTGGAGAGTCAGGTTGGGGTGGGGAGCGCGTTTGTGGTTGGGCTGCCGCTTGACGTCAGGTGACGACTGCAGGTTGCTGAGGGTGAGGCCAATTGCGAAGCGCGCATCAGCAGCAACACGCCGAAACAGCCGGGCTCGGTGCCCGGCTGTTTCGGTTTGCTCGGTAATCCGGCGGCTTGTGCCTCAAGCTGGTCCAATAGCCTCCGATACGACTGAACCATGCCTTCCCTGATCCTGCTCACAAAGACGCTGCGGATAGCTGGGATCTGGATAAGCACAACGAAACATCCTGGCCCAGCCGATTCCGAGGTAGGTTTTCGGGGCGAGACGGTGTCGTCAAGGGCATTGCGCACACTCTGTGCTGCCAGATCGTCGAGTGCGCTGTCGACCGCCACGCAATCCCGAATCCCTCTGTTCCTCCACTCCTCCACGGCGTTCCCATCCGCGAGGTATGCGCAGGCGAACGGAGCGCTACTTCGGGAGGCAGACGGTTGCCTCCACGGTAGTGGCGCTGCGCGCTGGCAGTGTGAAGGGCTCGCTTACTGCTAGAGGAGTCCCGCTGTATCCACCGACGACCAGCCATCGGAAGGGGCCTGTGCCGAAGTCACGAGGTGCTACCCACCACGTCTTTGTCCCGGTGACCGAACGGTCTGCGTTGACGTCCACATCGTCGAGGGCTCCGTACCATCCGGTGACGTTGGCCCAGTACCCCTCGCCTGTCTGCCACTGGACCTGCGTATGGGCTGTCTGCCACGGATGTGCAGTCCACGACCAGGAGTCGGGAAAGCCGACCTGAAGGCGAATGTATGCGCCTGCGGGGGAGCTTCTCGCCACCTCAACCGTCGGTCGCGGTGGCAGATCGCCGGAGTCGGCACGCGCCGGCTGGCTTGAGACAGTCAGCAGCGCACAGATCAGAAGGGCTGAGAACGCCATCGTCAGGAGAACTGACTTGCCGGTCGTTTCTTTGGTCATAGGGCGCCTCGGTTTCGGGTATGCTATCATTGGACTCTCGATGAGACTATCACCACGCTGCTATTGTACAAGCGCACGTTTCAAAGGTCCAGCTCATCAATATTGACATCCCTCGACTGGAGACTAGAATGCTTGCGTGGGTTCCCGCTGAACGACCTTGACCAAGGGAGATCCAGGAAGGACGATGTGTGGGCAGCCAGAGCATTGTAGAGCAATTCCGCGTCCTTGAGGCGCCGAACTATATCGCGCAAGGCAATGAAGAGGCAGTATTCGCCGCAGCGTTTCGTTCCAAGATCCCGATGATCCTGAAAGGGCCGACCGGCTGTGGCAAGACGCGGTTTGCGGAGCATATGGCCCATGCCCTGGATCTGCCGCTGATCATGGTTTCGTGTCATGAGGATCTGACCGCTGCAGACCTCGTGGGACGTTATCTTTTCAAGGATGATCAGACGGTCTGGCAAGATGGCCCGTTGACGCTGACGGTGCGCCACGGTGGCATCTGCTACCTTGACGAGATTGTCGAGGCCCGCAAGGACACCGTCGTGATCATCCATTCGCTCTCGGACTACCGGCGTATGCTGTACATCGACAAGACGGGCGAACTTGTGCACGCTCATCCGGACTTCATGATGGTGCTGAGCTACAATCCGGGCTACCAGAGCATCGTGAAGGATCTCAAACAGTCCACCAAGCAGCGCTTTGCCAGCCTGATCTTCACGCACCCCTCGATCCCGATCGAGACGCAGATCATCAAGACTGAGACCGGATTACCCGAGGCTGAGAGCAAGCACCTGGCCGAGATGGGAGCCAAGATCCGTGAGCTCAAGGGATTTGGCCTGGACGAGGGCGCAAGCAGCCGCCTCTTGGTCTATGCCGGCATGCTGATGAGAGAGGGCCTCAGCCCGGTGGACGCCTGCACCTACGCCATCAGTCAAACGTTGACGGACGAGGTCGAGGTTATGTCGGCCATTGCTGACATCGTCGCCCTCTACTTTGGCGACTTGATGGAGGCGGACGGAGAAGGCGGCGGCCCCCAAATCGCAAAAGTCAAGACCCAAATGGCAGATGGCGAACGGCAAATCACAAATGTCAAATCACAGGCGGCAGATGGTGAGTAGCTGGCCCGGGACTAGTATGGCATCCATCCTCCTCCATCCTCAGGTCCACTATCTGTTGGTTTGTGATGTGTCGATCTGTGATTTGCTTTTCCGCTGATTTCTATGGACCGCTATCACGGTTTCTCCCTGTCCAGCGTATGCTGGGGCTATCGGGACATCTTCGCCAAGACGCTTGACGGTCTTTTTGCGCGCGGCGCTATTGGCGAGGATCGACCGGAAGTTACCGATGCCTTTTTCTCCCTCATGCGCTGCGCTGAACGGCAGCACTTCGACTATGTGCTTAAGGAGTTCCTCAGCTCACTGAACCCCAGGACGACATGGGCGATGGAGCTGCCCGGCATCTTTGCCGACGTGACCGAGATCGGCAGGGAGTTTGCGGAGTCGAAGCTTCACTATGGCATCAGCTATTTCCGTATCCTTGGCGAGGGTGGGTTCGGTTCTACTCCCGGCCAGGTGCGCTATTTGGCGACAATGCTGAAGCGCTTGCGGGCCATCGATGAGGATCTTGCGATGGCGTTTCTCAGTGGCTACGGGAAGCTCTCCGCGCAGCTGGAACCCACCGAAATTGATGTCTATGTCAGGCAGGGTCTCCGTGCTTTCCATCAGAATGCGCGGACGGGCTTGCGCTTCATGGAAGGGGCGCTCAAGACTTCCGATCTAGTCATCCGTTCCCTGACGCGAGAGGCGCGGCTGGAGGATCTCGTCGGTCCGCTGCAGGCTCTGCTGCGCGCTCTGGTGGGCTACGAAGTCGAGGTCGCTGACCTCAGCCGTCTGGATAGCGATGAGTTGATCGAGCGCGGCACGCATATGGTATGCATGAGTCGATGGCTCTACGTGCCGTCGCGCGTTCGTCACTTCGAAGTTGCGGCGCAGAACCGCAACTGGTACCGGCTCTGCGGGGTGGTGGCTGCGGGAATGCTGTCGATGGATAGTTTCTCGCGAATCCAGGGGCATCCGGCCTATGCCACCTGTGCGGATCTCGTTGGTGGCGAAACGCTGCTCTTGAACTGCTTCCAGATACTCGAGTATGTCCGCGTGCTGCGCGGGATACGCCGGAGGTGGCCGGGCGCGCGCCGTCTTCTCGATTTTGGGATGGAGACGGAACTGGCGATCGCAGCGATACAGAGCCCTTCTTCGATCTGCTCCAGGGTCCGAACCGGTCCGATGATGTGCGGGCGGAACTGCTGGCTGTGGCGGACGAATCCATCAATGCCTTTGATACTGCAGCTCTGATGGCTCCCGAGCTGATGTCGGAAGCGCTGATGGCCTATCCCGGCTTGGATGTTTGGCCTCTGCGAACCTTTGTCACACTGCCGGATTTCCTCTATCCCGGTGAGGTGAGCCAGCCTCCCAAGGACTCCCTGGTGGCCGATCTCAAGCAGCAGGCTGAGCGGCAACAGCAGACACGTCAACGGGAGGACGACAAGGCTCAGGAGCAGCATACCTCGGGCGGCGAAGATCTGGCCGGCCAGGATGAGGATCAGAGCGAAGAAGGTGGGATCGTCGCAGCTTTCGTGTACGATGAGTGGAGTCAGGACGAGAGTGATTACTATCAGAACTACTGCTGCGTCTACGAAAAAGAGCCTCCTGTCCGCACCGCCGGCGATCTGCCGGCCGACGTTGCCGCCCTGGCGATGCGTACCCGCCGCGCCTTTGAGATGCTGCGCCCGGAGCTAACCAAGGAGAAGTACCTGCCTGATGGTGACGAGATCAGTGTCGATCGATTGACCGAGTACCTGATACAGCGGCGTCAGGAGCCCGCGCCACGGGTGAATTTCTATGAGAAGCCCTACCATAACCGGCGTGACCTGACCACGTTGATCCTGCTGGATGTGAGCGGTTCGACGGGCAGCGAGGTGGCGCGGCTCAAGACGATCGAGATCGAGAAGCGGGCTGCTCTGATCCTCGGCCACGGCTTGGCTTCGTTGGGGGATCAGTTCGCCATTTGTGGGTTCAGCGGCAACGGACGAGAGCAGTGCGAGTTCTTCATCTACAAGCGCTTCGAAGATGCCTGGGATCGCCAGGCCATCGGCAGCGTCCTCGCCGCACATCCACGGAGCGCGACGCGAATCGGCGCAGCGTTACGGCACGCGGGGTACCGGCTATCGTCCGTCGTCGCAAGGCAGCGCTTGATTCTCCTGATCACCGATGGGAAGCCTATGGACTCCGGCTATGATCCCAGCACGCGCTATGCGCAGTACGATGTGCGGATGGCATGTGAGGAGAACCAACGCCGAGGAATCCACACCTTCTGTATCTCCACGGACGACAACAGCCTTGCGGATATGGAGATCATGTTCCCTGAACACCGGTATGTGATTCTGCCGGATGTAGGCAAGCTGCCGCGCGTGCTGCCGCGCCTGTACGTCAAGCTGACGGTGTAGCGGGGTTGCCTTCCGCAACGGGGCGAATGCCCAAGAATGGTTTCTTGCTGGAAACCCACCTCGGAAGTAACCACCTCTACGATGAGCAGGCACCAACGCGATTCGGAGAAGGCCCTAAGGCCTCGGCTGCCCGACGAC